>JACCRC010000512.1 GCA_013813765.1 Deltaproteobacteria bacterium
GCGATCGAGTCCGCGAGCCCGCTGCTCGAGGAGCGCCGGCACGAGCTCGTCACGAGCTACACGCGCGGACTCTATGTGCAGGCCGATCCGGTGCGCCTCGCGCAGGTCGTCGCGAACCTCCTCACCAACGCGGCGAAGTACACCGAGCGCGGCGGCAAGATCGAGATCGCCGCGGCGCGCGAGGGCGATCACATCGCGATCCGCGTCAAGGACAACGGCGTCGGCATCGCCGCCGAGGTGCTGCCGAACGTGTTCGACACGTTCTATCAGAGCCGCCAGTCGATCGACCGGGCGCAGGGCGGCCTCGGCCTCGGTCTCGCGATCGTGCGCATGCTCGTCGATCTGCACGGCGGCAAGGTGGCTGCGATGAGCGAGGGACCCGGGAAGGGCAGCGAGTTCACGGTGTGGCTGCCGGCGCTCGTCGCGTCGACGCGGTCCCGACCCGCGCTCGGCACACCGATCAAGGGCGCGTATCCGCTCCGCCTCGAGGGCGTGCTGATCGTCGACGACAATCAGGACGCGCTGGCACTGCTCGCTGACGCGCTCGAGACGCGCGGCTTCTTGATCCATCGCGCACACGACGCACCGTCCGCGCTCGCGATCGCGCCGACGAAGTTGCCGCGGGTCGCGCTGCTCGACATCGGGCTGCCGGTGATGGATGGCTACGAGCTCGGTCGACGGCTGCGCGAGCTGCCGGGGCTCGCCGACATCCGGCTCGTCGCGGTGACTGGCTACGGCACCGCAGCAGATGTCGAGAAGTCGCGTGCCGCCGGCTTCCTCGCGCACCTGGTCAAGCCGGTCACCCTCGACGCCGTGCAGGTCACGATCGAGCAGCTGCTGGACGGCAAGGCTGAGCTCGCGACGCGATCCGGTTAAACCGAAGCGGGTGGGATATCCACCCCGTCGTGGCCAACCCTTCGAGATCAATCGCTACCCGGCGATTCGCTGATTGTGAAGCGATCTGAAACTTCGCTTCCGCACGCGATCTAAACGGCGCTGTCGGTTACCATGAGGGGACGTTTGGGGGACGGCACCGCTATGGGTGCAGGTCGGTGGTTTCGTTGGAGGAGCAGCGATCGATGAGTGAAGACAAGACCCGACTCGGAGTGAATCAGACGGACGGCAGCGGCGCGCACGCGCGACCGACGCCGGACGGCAAGCGTGACGCGGCACCTGCCGCCGAGGGCAGCGGTTCGATCCGTCCTCCGCACGAAGCGACGATCGTCGCCAGCGACATTCCGCAGCGCACGAAGACGCTGTCAGGAGTTCCGCCGATCGCGGCAGCAACGACGCCACCATCGACGGGCAAGGGCCCGATTGACGCGACGGTCGTCCTCGGTAACGCCGGTGCGCAGCCGAGCGCTCCGCACGCGCTGCCGAACGGCACGCCGCGGCCGGGCAGCCAGCCGGTGATGGCGACCCCGCAAGCGCAGACGATCCAGAGAGACGCGCCGCGCTCGAAGACCACGTCAGAGTCCGGGCTGCTCAAGACGGGCAAGAGCGCATGGGACTCGTTCGACGGTGCATCGACGGCGGTCCACGCGACCTCGGCGATGCCGCACCCCGGCGTGCGCATCAACCAGTACGAGATGATCAAGATGATCGGCGAGGGCGGCATGGGGACCGTGTTCCTCGCCCGCGATCTTCGTCTCGGTCGTCGCGTCGCGATCAAGTTCCTGCAGTCCAACCAGGAAGAGCTGACCCAGCGCTTCCTCGTCGAGGCGCGCACCACCGCGCGCTGCCAGCACGACAACATCGTCGTGATCTACGAGGTCGGCGAGCACAACGGCGCGCCCTACATCGTCCTCGAGTTCCTCAACGGAAAGCCGCTCACGGAGCTCACGCAGAACGGCCAGAAGCTGCCGTACGCCCGTGCCGTCGAGATCATGGTCTCGATCCTCCGCGCGCTGCAGTGCGCACACGAGCACGGCATCGTTCACCGCGACCTGAAGCCCGACAACATCTTCATGATGGAGTCCGGCACCGTGAAGGTGCTCGACTTCGGTATCGCGAAGGTGTTGCAGCAGCAGCACGGCGGTAGCCCGGCGGAGAAGGGCGCGTCCGCGACCGCGATCCGCATGCCGAGCCCGCTCGAGCTCGCGACCGGCACCAACACCAGCCTGACCCGGGTCGGAACGATCATGGGCACGCTGAAGTACATGTCCCCCGAGCAGTGGGGCATCGGCATCGAGATCGACCACCTCACTGACATCTGGGCCGTCGGCGTGCTGCTTCACCGCATGATCTGCGGACGGCACCCGCTGCACCCGCTCGATGGCAATCAGCTCGTCGTCACCGCGATGCTCGAGCTGCCGATGCCGTCGATGCAGGAAGCGGCGCCGCCGGATGTGCCGCGCGAGCTGATCCAGATCGTCGATCGCTGCCTGCTGAAGCTCAAGGAGCAGCGCTGGCAGTCGGCCGACGAGCTGCTTCGCGCGCTCGAGCCGTTCCTGCCCGGCCGCCGCTCGTCGGAGCTCCAGATCGACGAGAGCCCGTACGCGGGTCTGTCGTCGTTCCAGGAGAACGATGCCGGCAAGTTCTTCGGCCGCAACCGCGAGATCGCGGCGATGGTCACCCGGATTCGCGACCGGCCGCTGATGGCGGTCGTCGGAAGCTCCGGCGTTGGCAAGTCGTCGTTCGTACGCGCCGGCCTCGTGCCCGCGCTGAAGCGCTCCGGCGAGACGTGGGAGACCCTCGTCATTCGCCCGGGCCGCAAACCAATCGAGTCGCTCGCGGCGGTGATCCAGCCGATGGTCGCCACCTCGGCGAACCTCTCCGATGAGATGGACGAGCAGAAGAAGCTCGTCGAGACGCTGCACAAGGAGCCGGGCCACCTCGGCCACGTGCTGCGTGGACGAGCGCGTCGCGATAACCGGCGCGTGCTGCTGTTCGTGGATCAGTTCGAGGAGCTCTTCACGCAGACCGCGGATCCGGAGGAGCGCGCCGCGTTCATGGCGTGCCTCTCGGCCGTGGCCGACGATGCGACGAGCCCGCTGCGCGTCGTGCTGTCGATCCGCTCCGACTTCCTCGACCGCGTCGCCGAGGATCCACAGTTCCTCGCCGAGCTCACGCAGGGCCTGTTCTTCCTCGGCTCGCCGACCCGCGATGGTCTGCGCGAGGCGATCACGAACCCGGCGGAGATGGCGGGGTTCAAGTTCGAGCTGCCGACGACCGTCGAGGACATGCTCGACACGCTCGAGACCACGCCCGGAGCGCTGCCGCTCCTGCAGTTCGCGGCGAGCCGCCTGTGGGAGTCGCGCGATACCGCGCGCAAGCTGCTCACGCACAACGCGTACACGCAGATGGGCGGCGTCACCGGCGCCCTCGCGACGCACGCCGACCGCGTGATCAGCGACCTCGGCCAGGCGAAGCTGCCGCTGATCCGCGCGATCGTGCTCCGCCTCGTGACGCCGGAGCGCACGCGCGCGATCGTGCCGATGGCCGAGCTCCGCGAGCTGTCGCGCGAGGTCGGTGAGGTCCAGCGGCTCGTCGACCAGATGGTCGATGCCCGCCTCCTCGTCGTGCAGACGCTCGAGGGTGGCAAGGGCTCGACGGTCGAGATCGTTCACGAGTCGCTCGTGAAGAACTGGCCCGCGCTGCGCCGCTGGCTCGACGAGAACCAGGACGACGCCGAGCTGATCGATCAGCTGCGCACCGCCGCTCGCCAGTGGGGCGCGAAGAGCCGCGACGTCGGCCTCCTGTGGCGCGGTGAGACCGCGGAGGAAGCGAAGAAGTTCAAGCGGCGCTACAAGGGCCCGCTCTCGGACGTGGAGCGCGAGTTCCTCGACGAGGTCGTCAACTACGAGGCTGCGCAGCAGCGCAAGCGACGCAACGCCGTTGTCGTGGGCTTCATCGCCCTCGGCGCTGTCGTGATCGCCGCGATGGTCGCGCTCGTGATCATCCAGAAGTCGCGAAGCGCCGCCACGCGCAACGCGAAGGCAGCCGAGCGGGCGAAGGTCGAGGCGATCGCCGCCAAGACCGACGCCGAGACGAACCTCGCCGCTGCGCAGGAGAAGGAGCGCCAGCGGCTCGCCGCCGAGGCAGCGCAGAAGACCGCCGAGGTGAAGCTCGGCACGACGACGCAGTCACTCGTCGTCGCGGAAGGTGACCTCGCGAAGCGCAACGAGGAGCTGAAGGCGGCCCTCGACGAGAGCGTCGCGGCCGAGGAGAAGGCGCGCAACGCGCAGCGCCTCGCCGAGTCGGAGCACCGGAAGGCTCTGGCCGCGGCGGAAGAGGCCGCGAAGCAGCGTGACATCGCCGCGATGGAGCGCGACAAGGCCGATGCTCTACGCAAAGCAGAGACCGCACGTGCGGACCGTTTGAAGGCCCAGCTGGGTAGCCCGATCGTCGACGACCTTAAGTAACTGCGCGGGGAAGCATCTACATGACCAAGGCCATTGCTGTGGTGGGGCTCAGCTTCGTGCTGTGCTCCGGACTTTTGTATGCTCAGCCGGCTCCGCCGACGCCGATCCCGGCGAAGCCGTCGCCGACGAAGACGGACGAGAAGGCTGATACCACCGAGAATCTGCAGTCCGGTGGTGATCAGCGGCCGTGGGCAGTGGGTGTCTCGCCCGACGCCCAGCGGATCGCCCTCAAGAAGTTCCAGGAGGGCAACACCCAGCTGAACGACGGCTTGTTCGCGGCCGCCGTGAAGCTGTACCGCGAGGCGCTCGCCCACTGGGAGCACCCCGCGATCCACTACAACCTCGCACTCGCGCTGCTCAACCTCGATCAGCCGATCGAGGTCCACGAGAGCCTGCAGAAGGCGATCAAGTACGGCATCGGCCCGCTCGAGAAGGACAAGTTCGAGCACGCGAAGGAGTACATCCTCCTCGTCGAGAAGCAGATCGCGACGGTCGACATCAGCTGCTCCAAGCCGGGCGCGAAGATCTCCGTCGACGGCAAGGAAGTCTTCACCGTCGGTGCCGACGGCAAGGTCGGTCATTACGTCGGCCGCGTGAAGATCGGCAAGCACACGTTCGTCGCCGAGAAGCCGGGATACAACGCGCAGGTCGACGCGCCGTTCATCGGCCCCGGCGAGACCTATCGCCTCGAGCTTACCCTGTACACGGCGGAGGAGCTCACCCGCTTCAAGCGCCGCTGGGATGCGAAGTGGATGCCGTACGCGGTGATCGGTGGCGGCGTCGCAGCCGCGCTGATCGGCGTGGGCCTCGAGCTGTCCGCGAACAGCTCGTACGACGAGTACGACCAGGCGGTCGCGAAGTGCAACGCCGACTCGAACATGATGGGCTGCATGAACACCGGCGCCGTCGCCGACATGCGCGAGAGCGGCGATACCAAGAAGACGCTCGGCTACGTCGGTTACGGCGTAGCGGGCGCTGCGGTCGTGACCGGCGTCATCCTTCTCTATCTCAACCGTTCGACCTCGTATCAGATCACCGCCGACGAGTATCGGAAGGAACTGCGCGAGAGCGAGCAGCCTGCTGTCTCCGTCACCCCCGTCATCGCTCCCGGCATGGCCGGCGCGATGCTGACCGGTTCGTTCTAGGAGTCTGACCATGTCTTCTCTTCGCTTCGCCTTGCTCCTCGGCACGCTGGGCCTGCTGGCCGCGTGCCCGCAGGAGCCAGCCTCCAAGATCTGTCCCGGCACCGGCATCATCTGCCCCGACGAGATGTACTGCGGTGCGGTCCAGCCGGTCTGCCTCACCACCGCGTGCGGTAACGGCGTCCTCGATCCCGGTGAGGATTGCGACGACGGCAACGTGCTCCAGGGCGACACGTGCTCGCCGATCTGCCGCCGTGAGGGCTGCGGTAACAGCGTCCTCGATCCGAACGAGGTGTGCGACGACGGCAACACCGCCGCCGGCGACGGCTGCAGCCCCAACTGCATGTCGAAGGAGACCTGCGGCAACGGCGTCGTCGATCAGGGCGAGGCCTGCGACGACGGCAACATGACGAACGCCGACGGCTGCTCCGGTACCCCGGTCACCGTCAACAACATGATGTCGCCCGACCCGTGCAAGTCCACCGAGGTCTGCGGCAACGGCATCAAGGATCTCCAGACCGGCGAGGTCTGCGACGACGGCAACACGATGAGCGGCGACGGCTGCAACATGGATTGCCGCTCCGGTGAGGGCTGCGGCAACGGCATCGTCGATCCGGGCGAGCAGTGCGACGACGGCAACGCGAACAACAACGACGACTGCCTCAACACCTGCAAGACCGCGAAGTGCGGTGACGGGGTCGTCGGCAACATGGGCACGCGCGGCGAGACCTGCGACCCGAGCACGACCGGCAATCCGCTCGAGACCACGACCTGCAACATCGACTGCACCACGCGCACGTGCGGCGACGGCAAGGTCAACCAGACCGCCGGCGAGCAGTGCGACAACGGCGTCGGCAACAACGGCGACATGCGGAACTGCACCGCGGTCTGCGCGCTCAACATCTGCGGCGACGGCAAGGTCGATCAGCAGCCGCCCGGCCTCGAGCAGTGCGACGACGGCAACACCAACAACACCGACGGCTGCTCGAACGCGTGCGCGCTCGCGAGCTGCGGCAACGCGACCGTGGACACGGGCGAGATGTGCGACGACGGCAACATGATCAACACCGACGCATGCGTCATGTGCAGCAACGCCGTCTGCGGCGACGGCAGCGTGCGCGCGGGTGTCGAGCTGTGCGATGACGGCAACCTCAACAACGGCGACGGTTGCTCGAGCAGCTGCCGCACCGAGGGCTGCGGCAACGGCACGCTCGATCCGGGCGAGCAGTGCGACGACGGCAACGCTGTCAACACCGACGCGTGCGTCGGTTCCTGCAGGAGCGCCGTGTGCGGTGACAACTTCATCCGCACCACGGTCGAGTTCTGCGACGACGGAAATCTCATCAACGGCGACGGCTGCTCGAATACCTGCCGCTTCGAGGGTTGCGGCAACGGCGCGCTCGATCCGGGCGAGGCCTGCGACGACGGCAACACCGCGAACGGTGACGGCTGCTCCAGCATGTGCCGGTTCGAGGGCTGCGGCGACGGCCTGGTCAACAACGGGGAGCAGTGCGACGGCAACGGATCGGGCACCGGTGGTGAGACCGCCACGTGCAACGTGGACTGCACCGTGCGTGCGTGCGGCGATTCCAAGGTCAACGCGACCGCCGGCGAGCAGTGCGACGCGGGCACGATCATGGGCGTCAACCAGAACGCGAACAATCGCGACTGCACCGCGGCCTGCCGGATCAACATCTGCACCGACGGCCACCGCAACACGGTCGGCCCGATGCGCTTGGAGGCCTGCGATGACGGCAACACGATCGCCACCGACGGCTGCAACAACAACTGCCAGCTCGCGAGCTGCGGCAACGGCCTCATCGATCCGGGCGAGCAGTGCGATGACATGAACATCAACAACGCTGACTCGTGCGTGAACTGCATGAATGCGCAGTGCGGCGACGGCTTCATCGAGTTCGGCGTCGAGGAGTGCGACAACCTCACCGGCCCGCAGCCGTGCTCGCCGCCCGCGGGGGCGACGCCCAGCTGCCGGCAGATCCGCTGTGGCAACGGCATCATCGACGGCGGCGAGGAGTGCGATGACGACATCGTCGCGATCGGCATGTCGCTCAATTCGAGCCACAGCAACGACGGCTGCAGCTCGACCTGCGAGTTCGAGTTCTGCGGCGACGGTGTGACGCAGACGTCGGAGAACTGCGATCCCGGCGCGATCGGCGTCGACACCTCGAGCTGCGACCGCGACTGCACGCCGGTCGAGTGTGGCGACGGCGTCGCGAACACGCTGGCGAGCGAGCAGTGCGACGACGACGGCGTCGTTAGCGGCGACGGCTGCAGCGCCACGTGCCAGCACGAGAACTGCGGCAACGGCGTCCGGGAGAACCAGGAGGAGTGCGACGGCGCGGACGGGGCCGGAGCACAGGGCTGCGATGCGGCCACGTGCCTCGACATCACCTGCGGCAACGGGCGCAAGGATCCGGGCGAGGGCTGCGACGACAACAACACGATGACCGAGGAGTGCGCGTACGGTGCGGAGAGCTGCACGGTGTGCAGTGCCTCGTGTCAGCCCGTTGCCGGCGCGACGAACTTCTGCGGCGACAGCACGATGGATCCCGGCGAGACGTGCGACGCGGGCCGGGGCGCCACGGGCAACGGCATGCCGTGCGCGTACGGCGACATGACCTGCTCGCGCTGCAACTCGACATGCACCGGCATGGTGACGTTCGCCGGCCAGTTCTGCGGCAACGGTGCGGTCATGGGCGGCTCTCCTGCCGAGACCTGCGATGACGGCAACACCGTCACCGAGCCCCAGTCGAGCTGTCCGTACGGCACGGCTGCGTCGCACCCGTGCACCATCTGCCAGGCCAACTGCCAGGCGAGCGTGATGCCCGCCGGTGGTCGCTACTGCGGTGACGGCACCGTCGACGGCAACAACGGTGAGACGTGCGATGCGGGCAACATGAACACCAGCTCGCCAACGTGTGCCTATGGCTCGTTCG
>JACCRC010000513.1 GCA_013813765.1 Deltaproteobacteria bacterium
GAGCAGCGCAAGGCCGAGGCCGAGGCGAAGGCGAAGCAGGATGCCGCGCGCGCAGGCGTGGTCGCGGCCGAGCTCGAGCGCACGGCCGAGTCGCAGTGGAGCGAGCTCGCGTGGACGTGGCTCGATGATGGCGTCGCACACCGCGCGCTGCTGCAGAAGCTCGACGGCGGAGCCGCGGCCGCAGAGATCGCGGCGCTCGACGAGCTGTCGGAGCTCGGCGATGACGAGCGCGCCTCCGCGCTTCCGCGCGTGGCACGGGAGCTGTCGGGGGCGCTCGAGGCGATCCTCGTCGGCAGCCTCGTGCGCGACGACCGGCTCGAGGGCGTCCTGACGAAGCCTTCGTCGACGCCGGAGCCCGATGGTGAGGACGACGACGACGAGAGCTCGCCTGGCTGGGACGCGATCGATGCGGCGCTGGAGCCGATCTATGGCGACGCCGAACCGCAGCACTGGGGTGTGGTGCTGCCGTACGGCCTCGGTGGCAACGATCCGATCCACGGCATCTCCGCCTATCCGCGCACCGATCCGGTGCCGCACTGGCACTTCATCACCTACGGATTCACGGATCTGTTCCGCAAGGAGAACGAGGACCCGGCGGAGAGCGGCTTCGGATTCGAGCTGACGTTTCGGCTCGCGCGTGACGTCGACGATGCGCACCCGCCGAACTGGGCGCTGAACTTCTTGCAAAACCTCGGGCGCTACGTGTTCGGCACCGGCAACCGCTTCGCGGCGGGGCACAAGATGGGCCTGAACGGTCCGATCGCGCTCGATCATGACACGGCGATCACCGCGATCTGCTTCGCCGAGGATCCCGAGCTCGGCGAGATCGTGTCGGAGTACGGCAGGGCGCAGTTCGTCCAGATCGTGGGCATCACCGACGACGAGTACCGGTTGATCCAGGAGTGGTCGACGCACGGGCTGATCGACATCCTGAAGAAGGCGCTGCCTCACCTCGTGACCGACCTGTCGCGCACCTCCGTGTTGAACGATCCGGTGATCGCGGCGGAGGCGGAGCAGCGCGTGGCAGCGGAGGGCTCGTCCGAAGACCTGACGTTCGCGGGTGAGCTCTCGTTCCAGGTCGACGATGGTCGAGTCCGTCTCGAGCTCGGTGCGCTCTACGCGGCGGTGCTGCCCCGCGCGATGCGCGGCCGGATCCGTCACGGGCGCGAGTACACGCTGCGCGGTCGCAATGCGTCGCTCCACCTGAAGCCCGCGAGCCAGACCGGCTACGAGGTCGGTGATGGTGAGCTGACGCTCGAGATCACGCAGGAGCTCGCGCGCGAGATCGAGGCGCAGCTGGGCGAGTCGCTCGCCGGCAGCTACGACTTCGAGACGTGGCCCGCGCTCGAGATCGTGGTGTCGCCCAGCTTCATCCGTGCGCAGGACGGCACGGCCGCTGAGGTGAAAGGGCTCGCCGATCCAGCGCGCGCCGAGGAGCTGCTCGCCGCGGAGAACGCCCGGCTCGCGGCCCTCGAGGACGAGGATGAAGACGAGGACGCGGAGGATGAGGACGACGACGACGTTCACTCCCCGGATCCGGAGCGGGTAACTGCGGCGCTGGCGATGACGACGCGCGCTCTGGCCCTCGCGCCCGACGACAGCGACGTGCAGTTCACGCACGCGATGTTGCTGTTCGATGCGGACCGGATGGACGAGCTTGTCGCCGCCATCCCGGCGTTCGTGCCGTCGGTGCGCGTGAACGTGGCCGTCCGGGTCGGCAAGCGCGGTCATGCGCGGTTCGGTCAGATCGTGGATCTGGCGCTCGCGGATGCGCTGCCGGCGCGGATCATGTCCAGCTCGTCGACGCCCGTCGGTGGCGCGGCGATGCTGTCCTTCGGCGACGTCGCGAACGAGCTGTTCGGCGAGCTCGCGGAGTCGATCATCGAGCACGTGCCCGAGCGGCTCGGGGCGCTCGTTCCGCTGCTCCCCGACGATGTGAACCTCCTGTCGGAGCTCGCGTTCAAGTCGATCGAAGCGAAGCTGCGCGATGCGGCGATGGCGCTCTACGGCAAGATCCTCGAGCTCCCCATTCCCGACCAGAGCGACCAGCGCCTGAACTATCTACGCGCGCTGAACAACGCGTGCGTGCAGGCGCACGCGGCGAAGGCGTACGATGCGGCGGCGAAGATCGCGGATCGTGCGCAGCCCGTCGCGCACGAGAATCCGTACATCTATCACTCGGCCGCGTGCGCGTACGCCGCCCTGGGTGACTACGCGAAGGCCCTCGATCAGGTGCGGCTCGCGATCGAGCACGAGTACGAGCACGTGAGCAAGGTCGAGGTCGATCACGACCTCGGTCCGCTCCTCGAGTCACCCGAGTTCAAGGCCATGTTCCGCGACTGGCACGCGCGTCAGGAGGGCAACTGATGCGCCTGCACCACCTCGAGGCGCGGCACGGTGACACCTCGTTCGCGTTCCTCGTGCTGCGGTTGCGCAAGGCGTCCGATCGGGATGCGATCGTCGCGCTGATCCAGAAGATCGCGCCGATGGTCCCCGATGCCGAGGCGTTCATCGCGGAGCTGCCAGAGGATCTCGAGGAGTCGATGAAGATCGTCGGCATGCCATGGCTGCCGGCCGACGACGACGATGGGCTCGAGGAGCAGCAGGCGCTGCTCGCGCAGGCCAGCGAGGTCGAGGACGCGTGGTTCTTCCAGACCGGGACCGGGCTGCCCAGCGTCGTGGATGGCGACGACGACGACGACGAGGACGACGACGGCGACATCACCGGAGAGCGCGGGATCATCGTCGTCGATGGCGACGACGACGATGAGGACGAAGACGATGATGACGAGGACGACGATGTCGTCTGGTCGCACGGGCCGCCGCCCCAGGTGATGCAGGTCCGGTTCCCCGTCGACGGTTACCCGCAGATCCTCGAGGAGCTCGACTGGGAGGACTTCGGCATCGCGTTCAAGCTCGCGGGCGACTGGCAGCCCGGAGAGAGCACCGTGCTGCTCGGCTTCCACTCGCTGTGGCTCTCGCCGTACGGCGGCCGTTACCGGAACGCGGCGGTGACGATCGATCCCAAGCACCACGCGGCACACCTCTGGGTCGATCGCTTCGCGGTGCCGTGCTCCGCCGCGGAACAGGTTCACCACCTGCTGTGGATCCTGTCAAAGCTCGACGAGATCACGCCCGTCCTGCACGCGCGGTTCGCCGGCGCGACGATGCAGCAGAAGTACGGCGGCCTGATGGGAGACACGGCCGAGCCGTTCGTGCTCGGCGGCAACCCGCTGCTCGCCGTCCACGCAAAGGCCGGCGAGGCCGGTGTGGACGCGTGGATTGCGTCGCAGCGCGGGTGGTCGAACGAGGAGATCGCCCAGATGCTGCGCGAGCTCGCGATCGAGCTGGTGACCGGCTCCGACACCGACGCCGGTGGTGAAGTCGACGCCGCGTTCGATGCAGACGAGGAGCCGACGATGTCGGTCGGGGCGTCCATCGACGACAAGGCGGAGGCAGGCGAGGGCGAGGGCGACGAGGATGATGACGATGACGATGCGGATGACGACGACGACGACGATGACGATGAGGACGACGACGACAACAGCGAAGGTGACGAGGACGAAGATCGCAACCGTCACATCACGCGCCACGCGGGCGAGGTCCTGACCGCGCGCGCGGCCGCGGGCCTGCTGGATCCGCGCGTCGCTGCTGCGCTCCGTCCGATCCTCGCGGTCCCCTCGAAGTACGAGCACCGGCGGAGTGCCGTGGTGGAGGTGCTCGGTGCGATGAAGGATCGTGAGTCCGTCCCGCAACTGATCAAGATCTTCGACGACACGCCGATCACCAGCTCGCTCGATGCGATCGGCAAGGAGGACTTCCTGATCAAGGTCGCGTCCGCGCTCGGTGCGATCGCCGATCCGTCCGCGATCCCGGCGCTATCAAACCTCGTGCGCGCCGCCGGCGATCACAACGACAAGCCTCGCGCGCCCGCAGCGGAAGCTCTCGCATCGTGTCTGGCGGCCGCGCCGCAGCCCATCGACGACTCGGTCCTTGCGTCGCTGCTGACGCCCATCGCCGAGCGCAACAGCGCCGAAGCGAACGCGGATCTGCACTTCGCATACGGCCGTCTCGCGAGCGTGCTGCCTGCCGCCCAGCGGAGCGCCGCTCGCGATCGCCTCGCAGAAACGCCCACGAAGCGCACCGACGCAACGCCCACGCTGGCGCGCCTCGCGGCGCTCTCGCTGACATCCGGCGCCGCGGACCCCGCCGCGCTCGCCGAGATGCAGCCGCTGATCCACGACGCGCTGACTCGTCTCGACTACGCGCACGAGTACACCGTGCGCAATATCCGCACCGCGCTGCGGATCGCCTCGGCCCTACCGTCGGTGGTGTCCCCCGACGATCTGGTGTGGCTGACGCGCTTCACCGAGCCCGACATCCGCACGCAGGCACACGCTCTGCTCGCGCAACTCGGTCGCCCGCTCGACGCGGCACCTGTCTTCGATCGAACCACCGCGCGTTCGCTCGCGGACAGCGCGCTCGTGCAGCGGATCGAAGACGTGCACGTCGTCGGTCGCGCCGCGCTGATCGGCGAAGCAGCCCGCCGCAAGCTCGCCGCAGCTCGTCCCGCGATCATCGCTGCTGCCGATGCCGCGATCACCCGCGCCCGTGAGGGCGGTGCAAGTCTGTGGAATCCCGACACCGCGATCCTGTCGGCCTCGGTGAAGGCGCTCCGCGCATTCGCGCTCGACGCCGACACGATCAGCCTGTTCGATCGGATGCTGCGCCACTCCAACCACCACGTGAAGTGGGAGCTGCTGCAGGACCCGCCCGAGGACGAGCGCCTGATCGGCGGCATGTTCCACGTCCTCGGCGAGAAGTGGGGCTGGCAGGAGAAGACGGCGAAGAGCTGGCTCGGCCAGTTTCAGGGCTCACCCGCGTACGAAGCCGAGCGCCGGCGCGACGACATGAACTAGACTGGGCAGCGGTGGCAGGATCGAAATACAAGTTCGTGCTCATCGGCTTCGCGGTGCTCGGTGCCGCGGGCGGAACCATCGCGGCGTTGGTGGCCACAACGCCTGACTCGCTGCCAACGACTACGGCCGCTTCCGCTCAGCCCGCGCCGTCGGTTGCGCCGGCTCCGCCTTTCCAGCAGCCAGGAGCCACGCCGACGGCACCGCCTTCGGTCACTCCGCCGAAGGTGATCTCAGCGAGTGCCGATCAGCAAACTACCGCAGCGGAGACGGCCTCCACGGTTCCTGAGACCGCCGCGGTTTCTGCTAGTCCGCCGGCGCGATCGAAGTCGTCCTCCACGAAGACGAATTCCGCATCGGCGAAGCCGGCAACAAGCGTCGCAGCACCAGTCCCCCCCAGGGATCTTGCGGGCGAGTTCAACGAAAGCGGGAGACACCTCGTGTACGCTGAAAAGTTTGCTGAAGCTTCCGCTCAGTTCAAACAAGCCGTGAAGCTCGCGCCGTAGCCGGGGTACTTCTTCAACTTGGCGACGAGCCTGTACCAAGAGGGCAAGTTCCACGAGGCGTTGATGTCGATCCGGGGCGTTCTGGCAAATAACCCCGCACCCGCTCAGGTCGAGAAGACCATGAAGCTGAGGGCCAAGATCTTGGAGGAATGTCGGAAGCAGGGGGGGACGTGCGCTGACTGACTCCCGTATTGCCGCTGGGGATCGGATATCCTCTCAACGGGTTACCGAGGGAAGCGAACACCCTTCGTCTCCGTATTAGGTGAGCCCAAGTGCTGGGATTTCCAGCGTCGCGCGCCGAGGTCCAACATGTCTCTCTACAACAATGTCAACGACAACGTCGGCAACGTCGCCGAGCAGGGCGGCGAGGCTGCGGCCCCGAAACAGAAACAGCAACCCGCGACGCGGATTCTGAATGCCCTGATTCAGGGGGGCGAGACCGACGTCGCGAAGATCGCGAGCTTCATCCGCAAGCATCCAGAAGCAAAAGCCGAGATGTTCACGCTCCTCCACCAAACTCTGGGCAACCGATTCGCCGACTCGGTGGAGTCTCTCTTCCAGATGGACGACAAGTCCGACAACGCACCGAAGGACGACGGCACGGTCGACACGGAGGTTGCTCCGAAGGCCGCAGCGCCGAAGGACGACGGGACGGTCGATACGGCGGCCGAGCCGAAGGCTTCAGCGTCGAAGGATGACGGGACGGTCGACACGAAGGCTGCGCCAACTCTGAAGGACGATGGCACCGTCGATACGGCCCCGGCATCGAAGGAAGCGCCGGAAGTGCTGGAAGCTCGCGCAATGCTCGACAGAGGAGAGAGTGACCCCAAGACGTGGGGCGAATTCATCATGATGACCCGTGGTCCCGCACACGAACAGGTCATCGATCTCGTCAACAGCAGGCTCGGCAATGGTTTCGGCGAATCGGCGAAGAGGCGATGGGTCGACGGCCCGCCGAAGGAGACGGTGAACAAGTCAGTCGCGTCGAAGTTCTCCGCGATGGACGACGGCACGGTCGATACGGCAGTTGCTCCGAAGGCTGCTGCACCGAAGGATGACGGCACGGTCGACACGGCCCCAGCTTCGAAGGAAGCGCCCGAGTTGGTCAAAGCTCGCGCAATGCTCGAGAAAGGAGAGCGTGACCCCTATACCTGGGGCGAGCTCATCATGATGACCCGCGGTGAAGCACATGAACAGGTCATCGAGCTCGTCAACAGCAAGCTCGGGAACGGCTTTGGCGAGAAGGCGAAGAGACTCTGGATCGACGGCCCGTCGAAGGACGACGGCACCGTCGATACGGCTGTTGCAACAAAGGCCGCGGCACCGATGGACGACGGCACCGTCGATACCGCGGTCGCAGCGAAGCCTGCGGCACCCAAGGACGACGGAACGGTCGACACTACGCCCGCACCGAAGGTCACCGAGAGCAAGACCGATATTGCCTCGGCCTCGCAGGTGAGTCCGCAGCAGAAGGTGGATGAGCGCGAGCTGATGGACCCGTACGCGGAGACCAACGAGTCGGAGCAGGAGGAGGGCGGCGCCAATGAGGGCGCGAAGACGGCGAATGGACCGATGACGGTGACCGCCAGCGTCCTGCGTGTTCGTTCTTCGCCGACGTCGTCGTCGAAGAACAACATCATCGGCAAGCTGAAGCGCGGCGCCGTGGTCGAGGCGGTGGCGACCGAGGGTGACTGGGTGAAGATCAAGCACAACGACCAGACTGCGTACGTCCACGGCAAATACGTGACGCCAGCGGAGCCGGCTGCCGAGACGGCAGCGCAGCCCGCGCCGACGAACGACAAACCCGCCATCGTCTGACGACGAGGCGGCGGTCGAGCGTCGGGCGCTAGGGCCCTTGGATCAGCTCGACTGAGTTCCGTAACTGAAACAATTATTGCCATTACAGCCGTTAGCGGCAATAATAGTTTCCATCCGTGGCTCGCCGTTCTTCCATACCGCTCCCACGCGTAGGGCGCGTCCTGGTCGAGCTCGGACAGAACATCCGGCTCGCGCGCACGCGCCGCAAGCTGTCGGCCGGGCTGGTCGCCGAGCGTGCCGGCATGTCTCGACCGACGCTACGCGCGATCGAGCGTGGCGATAGCGGTGTCACGCTGGGTGCGGTCGCAAACGTTCTGAACAGCCTCGGGCTGATCGACGACCTGGCGCGTGTCGCACGAGACGATGAGCTCGGACGACAGCTCGAGGATGCGGTTCTGCAGTCGAAGCAACGCGTGCGGCGCGTGAAGCCTGCGGGCTGATTCATGCCGCGCGACCGCCAGACGATCGAGGTGTGGGCGGACTGGACGACGCTCGGCGGACCCACGCGCATGGGTCACTTGCACGCCGTGCCGGGGCGGGGGCGAGAGCTCTTCTCGTTCGAGTTCGACGACGCGTGGCTCGCAGCTGGTCACACAGAGCTCGTCGATCCGCGCCTGCAGCCGACGCGTGGGCTCCACTACGCGGGCGACGGCCGCGACAACTTCGGCGTCTTCCTCGACTCGTCACCGGATCGCTGGGGCCGTGTCCTCATGCAACGTCGAGAAGCGCAGCTCGCGCGTGCGGGCAAGCTCGCCGAACGCAGGCTCGGCGAGCTCGACTACCTTCTCGGCGTCTACGACGGACACCGGATGGGCGGGCTCCGGTATCGGATCGGCGACGGACCGTTTCTTGACGACAACGCCGAGCTCGCCTCGCCGCCCTGGACGTCGCTGCGCGAGCTCGAACAAGCGAGCCTTCACCTCGAACGTGATGGTGCGGAGCGCGATCCCGAATACGGCGCGTGGCTGCGCATGTTGATCGCGCCGGGTCGCTCGCTCGGTGGCGCGCGCCCGAAGGCGAGCGTTCTCGATGCCAAGAAGCACCTCTGGCTCGCCAAGTTTCCGAGCGCGACCGACGAGGACGACATCGGTGGCTGGGAGAGCGTGGTGCACGCGCTCGCGATACGTGCGGGCATCGAGACGGCGGAGGCCCGGCGACAGAGATTCGGAGCTCGCCATCACACGTTCTTGACGAAGCGATTCGATCGCACCGGCTCGGGCGAGCGGATCCACTTTGCCTCGGCGATGACGTTGCTCGATCGGCGTGATGGGGAGGAAGGCGCCAGTTACCTCGACCTGGCGAACCTTCTCGCCCAGCACGGTGCACACGCGGCACGCGACCTCGAGCAACTCTGGCGCCGCATTGTCTTCTTCGTCTCCGTGTCGAACGTCGACGATCACCTACGAAACCACGGCTTCCTTCTGGAGCGCTCTGGCTGGAAGCTCGCGCCCGCGTATGACATGAATCCCAACGCGACTGGTGACGGCCTCATCCTCAACATCTCCGAGACCGACAACGCTCAGGACCTCGCGCTGGTGCGAGACGTGGCGAAGGATTTCCGCGTGAAGCCAAAGCGCGCCGAGGCAATCATCGCCGAGGTCGTCGAGGTCGTCCGCGATTGGCGGAGCGAGGCGAAGAAGGCGAGCTTGTCGCGTGCAGAGCAGGACCGAATGGCGCCGGCCTTTCAACTCGTGGACGGAGCCTAGCAGCGTTGTCCGTGAACGCAGACCAGGACTACACGATCGAGCTCGGCCTCGACGACGCCGACGATCCGGAGACGCTTCGCAAGAAGCTCGCGCAGCAGCTCGAGGTGAAGGTGGCGTCGCTGCCGGCGCTCGAGGTGCGCAAGCGATCGATCGATGCGCGCCGCGGTCGCGTGAAGTTCCACCTCATGGTGGGCGCGAAGAGCGCCGAGGAGCCGATCGGCGGAGCGCCGGTGCGCGAGGTCAGCGGCGAGCCGGTCGTCATCATCGGCGGCGGCCCGGCCGGACTGTTCTGCGCGTACGAGCTCGCGCGCGCGGGTGTTGCCAGCGTCATCGTCGATCGCGGCAAGCCGGTGCAGGCGCGGCGTCGCGACCTCAAAGGGCTCACGCAGCACGGGCGCGTCGATCCGGATAGCAACTACTGCTTCGGCGAGGGCGGCGCAGGCACGTACTCCGACGGCAAGCTCTACACGCGCTCGCACAAGCGCGGCGACGTGCGTGACGTCATCGAGATCCTCGCGCTCCACGGCGCGCCCGAGGACATCCTCGTCGATGCGAGGCCGCACATCGGATCGAACAAGCTGCCGAAGGTGATCACCGCGATGCGCGAGCGGCTCGAGAGCGTCGGATCGAGCGTGCGATTCGGAGCGCGCGTCACCGAGCTGATCGTTCGCGAGGGCAGGGCGATCGGCGTGCGACTCGCCGACGGTGGCGAGGTGATCGGCAAGGCGGTGGTCGCTGCCACCGGCCACTCCGCACGCGACGTGCACGACCTGCTGATTCGCGCGGGCGTGAAGCTCGAGGCGAAGCCGTTCGCGATGGGCGTGCGCATCGAGCATCCGCAGCCGCTGATCGATCGCATCCAGTACGGCCGGGTCGCCGGGCATCCCAAGCTGCCGGCCGCGCCGTATCGGCTCGCGTTCACGCCGGCGGATGGACGCGGCGCGTTCTCGTTCTGCATGTGCCCGGGCGGCTGGATCGTTCCGGCTGCGACCGAGCCGGATGGACTGGTCGTCAACGGCATGAGCCTGTCGCGACGCGACTCGCCGTATGCGAACTCGGGACTGGTGGTTGCCGTCGAGCTCGCCGATATCGCGAAGCTCGGACTGCCGCTGCCGCTAGGCGGCGTGGAGCTACAGCGGCGGCTCGAGCAGGCCGCGATGAAGGCGGGCGGCGGCGAGCTACGCGCGCCCGCGACGAGAGCGACCGACTTCGTCCAGGGCAAGGCATCCTCGACGGTGCCGGGCACGAGCTATCAGCCGGGGCTGCTCGCCACCGATGTCGGCGAGGTCCTCGATTCGATCGGCGTGCCGCTCGCTGCGCGGCTGCGAGAGGCGTTGCGCGTGTTCGATACCCAGATGCGCGGCTATCTCACCGAAGAAGCGGTGCTGGTCGGCGTCGAGTCGCGCACCTCCTCGCCGGTGCGCGTACCGCGCGATGCGGCGTCGCTGATGTCGCCGGATCTCGTCGGGCTCTATCCGTGCGGAGAAGGCGCGGGCTACGCGGGTGGAATCGTATCGGCGGCGCTCGACGGCATCCGCGTCGCGCGCGCCATCACCGCACGAACGTGAACCGGTACGTTGTCCGGCCGGATCTCGGTCGCGGTCCGGTCGCCGTGCGCATCCGGACGTCACTGCGTGCAGATCCAGGCGGTTGTGGCCGGCACGCGACGTGCTGTTGCTCCCGCGCGGAGATCGATATCATGCCGGACGAGCCCGACGAGATGAACACACCCGTGACACGAGCCGAGTTGCGCGAAGAGCTCTCGGCAACGCGAGCCGAGTTGCGCGAGGAGCTCTCGGCAACGCGAGCCGAGCTTCGCGCGGACATCGCGTCATCCGCGGCCACAACGCGAGCCGAGCTTCGCGCGGACATCGCGTCATCTGCGGCGGAGCTTCGCGCCGAGTTGGCGTCGAAGTCCGACCTCGCGTCGCTACGAGCGGCGATGTACAGCGACGTCGCGCACCTGTTCCGCAGCTTCGAGGAGGAAATCATCGGCCGCATGCGGACGATGCTCGAGCCGCAGAAGGATCACGAGCCTCGGATCAAGGCGCTCGAGGCGGCGGTGTTCGCCCCCTCGCCACCGCGCAAGCGCCGGCGCGGCGCGTGACGATCACTGCACGAACTTGAGTCCGACCGCGATGCTGGCCGCGGGGGCCTGCGAGACGTTGGCCTGCGCGAAGATCTTCAGCTTCCACAGGTTCACCTGACCACCGGCGAGCAGGCGGAACTGACCGGGGCTGCCGCTGGCGTCGCCGTTGCCGGAGATGTTGACGGTGCCGAGGTTCCGGTTGTCGTTGGTGAGGAGCTGACCGTCGAGGCTCGCGGTCACCGTGCTGTTGCCGACGGGCGTGAGGTCGATGCCCGCACCGACGAACAGCGTCGCGAGCAGCGCGATCCGGATCCCGGTGGTCGCTTCGATGGGCACGGTCAGCGCGTTCGAGCGCAGATCGAACCGGCCGGTGGAGTTGAGAGTGATCGGTTGCGTCATGCCTCCGCCCTCGACCTCGAAGTCAGTGGACAGCGTAGTGCCGCCGGTGCCGAAGGTCCACTGCGTGTACTCGAGACCGCTGGTCAGCGAGACGCCCAGCCAGCGCAACGCGGTCCCTGCGCCGCCGCTCTTCGCTGGCTGCAGCAGGTTGTACTGGACGTGCGCGCCCGCGCTGGTGATCGAGCCGTCGAGATCGCCGAGTGACGCGGACTGGTAGAAGCCGTTCGCGAACACGGTCCACTTCGGGTGCTTCCACTCCGACAGGTTCATACCGATCATCAAGCTCAAGTTGACGGCGAGGCCACCGGTCGGTCGCTCGCGATCGTAGACGTCCGCATCGCCGGCGACCGCGAGGTTCGCCGCGAGGCCGGCCATGAAGCCGGTCGGCGCCGACGAGTAGTCCACGCCGATGCCGCGCTGCGAGAACGACGTGGCGTTGGTGAACTCCTTCAAGAACTCGCTGATCCGACCGGTCTGGTACGCGTCGTCGACCCGCGTCTTGATCTGCGCCGCGAGCTCGGCCGGCGAGATGCCCATCGCCTGCGCGAGCATCATGCCTTCGGGCGACAGCGTCACCGTCGCCGTCGTGTCCGCGCTCGCCGCGGATGCCGAGGCGGCGAGTGTCAGGAGCACGGCGACCGGGAGCTTCATCCCGCCACGATACGCTGTTGGCTCGCGAACTGCTCGCGACCGGTCGCGATTGGACCACCCAGCGGTTCCAGGAGGTTCGAAAGTGGGACTTTCGATATTCATGGTAAGTTGTTGCCTCGATGATCGACCGCGCTCGTCACCTTCAGGCCATCGATGCCGCGCTTCGTCGGTCTCCGGTGGTCTCACTTCTGGGCCCGCGGCAAGCCGGGAAGACCACGCTCGCGCGGGCGATCGCAGGCACCCGCAAGCGGGTCACGCTCTTCGACCTCGAGAATCCATCCGACGTCGCGCGGCTGACGGCGCCCATGACTGCTCTCGAGGAGCTGCGTGGCCTCGTGATCATCGACGAGGTCCAGCGGATGCCCGAGCTGTTCGCGATCTTGCGAGTGCTCGCCGATCGACCACGCACGCCCGCGCGGTTCTTGATCCTCGGAAGCGCCGATCCCAGGATCGTGCGCGGCGTTTCGGAGAGCCTCGCGGGACGCGTTGCCCACGTGGACATCGGCGGATTTGACCTCACGGAGGTCGGCGCCGAGCGGGTGCGCCGCCTGTGGCTACGTGGTGGCTTACCGCGGTCGTACCTGGCGCGCAGCGACGCCAGCAGTCTTGCGTGGCGCCGTGACTACGTGCGCGACTTCCTGCAGCGGGACCTGGCCGAGCTCGGCATCACCATTCCTGCGGCCACGCTGGGCCGGTTCTGGACGATGGTCGCGCACTATCACGGGGGGCTGTGGAATGCGGCTGAGTTTGCTCGGTCGCTGGGTACGTCGGAGCCGACGGCCCGTCACTACCTCGACATCCTGAGCGGGGCCTGGGCTGTCAGGCAGCTACAGCCATGGTCCGAGAACCTGGGCAAGCGCCTCGTCCGCTCGCCGAAGGTCTACATCCGCGAGCCCGGATTGCTCCATGCGTTACTCGACCTCACGACCTTCGACCAGCTGTTTGCCCACCCGAAGGTGGGAGCGTCCTGGGAGGGTTTTGCGATCGAGCAGGTGCTCGCAGTGACCGGCGCGCACGACGCCTACTTCTGGGCGACGTACCAGGGGGCCGAGATCGATCTCATGATCGTGCGCGGCGGCAAGCGGTACGGTTTCGAGATGAAGCTCGCGGATGCACCGGTTCTCACGAAGTCCATCCACATCGCCACCGCAGACCTTCGCCTCGAGCGCGTGTTCGTCATCTCGTGGGGGCGAACGTCGTATCGCCTCGGCGACACGGCCGAGGTCGTGTCGATTCATGATCTCGCGAGCCGTCTCCGCGAGCTGACCTAGCCGGCCACGCGCGCGCCAGAGATCGGATCCGCACTCGTGCCACCCGACTCGCCGGTCACTCGACGAATCCCCTCGCGAACGCCCACGCGCGGCTTCCAGCCGAGACCGCGCGTCGCGTAGTCGCTCTCGTAGTGGAGGCGAGCGAGCGCGGACTTGAGTCGATACGTACCGATCGGGCTCGTCTTCCCGACCACGCGGAGCGCGAGCTCGCTGACGCGCCCGAGCCCGAAGACGAGTGCGCGAGGCAGGCGCAGCACGGCCTGCTTGCCGCCGGCGAGCTCGAGCACGTCGTTCTGGGTCAGCTGCTCGGGATCGATGATCTGGAACAGCTCGCCCTTCGTCAGCTTCTTCTCGACCGCGGCGATCACCGCATCCACGACGTCATCGATGTAGACGAGCGGCAGCTCGAGCTTTCCGTCGCCCAGCACGAGCCAGCGACCGGCGACGCTCCGCGCGACCGCGCCGTTGATCAGCGGGATGCCACCGCCGAAGATCTGACCGGGGCGCAGGATCACGACGGGCAGACCCTGCTGTGCGGCCGCGACCACGAGCTTCTCGGCCTCGAGCTTCGCGCGCGTGTATGCGCCGCGCTCCTCGGCTCGGGGCTCGGTGCCGGCGGCCTCGGTGACCGCGCCCTTGCCGGCATTGCCGGCCCAGTCGACGACCGACATCGAGGAGATGTAGACGACCTGCTTCACGCCGTGCTTCTTCGCCGCGTCGATCACGTTCTGCGTGCCGTCGACGGTGCCGGCCTTGTGCTCGGGCCATTCGCCCTTCGTCGCGGCGCCGCAGTGGATCACGATCTCGGCGCCCTTCACGGCGCGGTCGACGGCGGGTGCATTGCTGAGATCACCGATCGCGTACTCGAGGCCGGGTTGCGGCTGGTCGGGGCTGCGGCGCTGGAACACGCGGACCTGGTGACCGGCATCGCGCAACCGCTTCACGACCGCCTTGCCGAGCGAGCCGGTGGCACCGGTGACGAGGTACGGCGTGATCGTGTCGGTGCTCATCGGGCGCTCTTCCTCTGTGCGATCTCGTCCACGGTGCGCGTGACGTCGGCGACGCGCGCCGCCCACGTCTCGTTCTTCATCGCGACCGAGCGAGCGCCGCGCGCGGCAGGTCCGGTTTCCTGTAGCGCGCGATCGATCGCGGCGACGAACTCGTCGGGCGTCTCGGCGACCGCGCACATGTTCGAGTAGCGCTTCACCTCCGGCACCGCGGTCGAGACGACGGGGAGCCCGGCCGACAGGTACTCGCGCAGCTTGAGCGGATTCACGAACGCCATGCGCTCGTCGATGCGATACGGGATCACGCCGACGTCGAAGCCCTTGCAGTACGCGGGCAGCTCGTCGTGGCGCTTCTGACCGAGGAGGTGGACGTTCGGGAGATCCTTGATCGCCGAGACATCGGCGAGCTGCTGCCCGAGCAGCACGATCGACCACGCGGGACGCTTCTTCGCGACGTGCGCGATCAGCTCGAAATCCACCCACGTCTGCAGCGTCCCGTAGAACCCGATGCGCGGGTGGGGCAGGGAAGCGAGGTCCGCCGGCACGACGGTGTGGTCATCGAGCGCGCGCGCGAACATCGCGTGGTCCACACCGTGCGGCGACACGTACGTCGACTGATTCTGCAGACGCTTTGCATCGGCGAGCGCGTGGTTGATCGCGAACACCGCATCGACACGCTCGAGGAGCTTTCCCTCGGCGGCCTGCGTCTGCGCCTTGTCGAGGTACGAGAACATCGACCACTCGTCGACGCAGTAGTAGACGGCGAGTTGTTCGCCGAGCGTACCGACGTAGTCCGCGACGTTCGGCAGGAACGTCCACAGCTGGAAGTCCTTGATGCCGAGCTTCATGCGCAGCCCGCGGATCGTCGCGCGGAGCACCTGGCGGTTGATCGCGCGCGCGATCGGCGAGTGCGGCAGCGGCAGCACGAGCGGCGACATCACCCACAGATCGTTCTCGACGTTCTTCGGGCCCTGCACGAACTCGCCGAGCTTGCGCTTGATCTTCCCGAGGTCGCGGCCCGACGACAGCTTCGGCGTGCGCGTTGCGAGGCTGTTGAGCCACAGCACCCGGCGCGTCTTCGCGAGCTCGCGCAGGACATGATGATTCGAGGTGGGGTCCTCGTGCCAGTCCTTGGCAAAGGCGACGATCGGAGTGAGTGCCACGAACCAGCACGATACATCTCTGGCCTCCGGAGGGCAGCCGGTGCATGGTTCGAGGAACGTGAGAGCGTTTGTCGCTGCGTGCCTGGCCGCCACATGTGCGTTCCCGCTCGGCTGCAAGAAGAAGCCGGTCGACCCGGGACCAGACCTCCAGATCGTCGGTGAATCGACGCGCATACGCCTCGAGGATCCCGTCCCGGCCTCCACGCCGTGGCTCGTCGACGGCAAGGTCATCCTCGTCGCCGCGCGCGGCGAGACGCTCGGCATCCAGGTCCTCCACCGCGTCCCCGGTCCGGTGTCGCTGACCATCACCGCCACCGCGACGCTGGTGCGCGGCTACTCCGTCGACAGCTATCCGGTGAAGCGCGCCTCGACCTCCATGTATGGCGGCGGCCGCACGGGCACGTTCGCCGATGGCCTGATGCGCGCGAACCCGCCGCTGACGAACCCCGCCTACTTCGAGATCGACGTGTTCTCGCGCGCCGAGCCCGGCGAGTACAAGGGCGAGCTCGCCGTCGGCGATCGCAAGCTTCCCGTCTCGCTGACCGTGACCACCGCGAAGCTGCCCGCGACTCCACCGCGCGTGTGGGCCTACGACGATCCGCGCGAGCTCGCATGGATGGCCGGCGCTCCGCCCGACACCAAGGCGACTCCGGAGCCGACGCTGGTCGAGCGCGCGTGCGCCGAGACGTTCGCGGAGAACGGCGTCGCGCTGATGCCCGATCTCCATATCGGGTGGTGGCCGGCGCGCAAGCCGCCGGAGAACGGGCTGAAAGATCTACCCGTCGTGATCCCGGCGGATCCGGCGACCGCCGGCGACGTCGTGAAGGCATGGATCGCCGCGACGAAGGACACCGGCCTCGTCCCGTTCGCGATCCCGATCGACGAGCCCGGAACGCCCGAGGCGCGCGCGAAGGTCGTCGAGCTCGCAAAGGTCGTACGCGCCGCCGGCGGTGGACCGACGACGTTCCGCTTCGCGCTCACCGACGATCCGCGTCCCGAGTACGGCGACCTCATCGATCTCTACATCTCGCTGCGCACGCCGCGCTCGCACGGCGGCAAGCAGTGGACCTACAACGGCGCTCCACCGCGCGCGGGCTCGATGGTGCTCGACGCCGAGACACCCGGCGCGCGCACGTGGGGCTGGATCGCGCATCTCTGGAACATCCCGGTCTGGTACGTGTGGGACGCGCTCTACTGGCACGACCGCCACAACCGCAAGGGCGCGCCGCTCCCCGGCAAGCCGCTCGAGGTCGGCATCGATCCGACGAGCTTCGAGAAGGACGAGGATCACGGCAACCTCGACGGCGTGCTCGCGCTTCCCGGCGCGCAGGGCTGTCGGAAGACGCTCCGTCTCGCCTCGATCCGTCGCGGTCAGCAGGATCGCGTGCTGCTCGAGCAGGCGTCCGCCTGCGATGCGGCGAAGACGAAGGCGATCGCCGAGAAGATGATCCCGACCGCGCTCGGGGACGCACCGGCGAAGGGCGATCCGCCGTGGCCTACCGACGAGTCCGCGTGGGAGCTCGCGCGGCGCGAGCTGATCGCGATCGCGGCGTCGTGTACGAAGTAGCGTCTTCGCTAGAGCCGGTCTCCGCGATTAGACGTTGTTCGGATTCCTCTGAAGTTTGTCGATGAGTTCTTCCAAACTGTTGGAGACTTTGCTGCGAATCCCTCCTTCATCCCGCAGATAAATCCACACCGACGGGGGATTTGAAGCGAAGTCTAAGAAGAACGGATTGGAGCCGCCATCGTACGCAATAGGAAGTGCACTATTACCCAGTTCATCGCGCCAAAGCTCAAGGTTCGAGACCACAGATTCCTCATAGTCTTGGTCGTCGGTAACAGCCAAGAAGTGATCAATGCTCCATTCTCCGCTTTGCGCAATAACAGTATCTAGTTCGGTATGCCCACCATTGCACACGCTGAGGAAGTGTACATAATTCTTGGGAAGCTGACGGCCAAACACACGTTCAACGGTGCTGAGCTCCGTCGCCGACGGAGCTGGCCTCAACCCCGCATAGTCGGGATCGACTAGAATCTCTTGAAGATCACGCATCGTAACGCCTCAGGGTGGCTTTCCCCACGTAGCATACCCTCCTTTGCCACCCGGATGAAATAGGTGCTGCCATTGTGAGCCTCTATGCTGTCGTGTCGGAACGAGTTGCATTACACCTGGTTCCAACCCGTGATGCCACGAATGGCCAGGTGGGTTAGCCCGACCGCCTGCCGCCCCTACAGCGCGTGTCACTCCCGGAATCATCTTCTCCATGGCCAAGGCGAATGCCGGGTCGGACTTAATTGCGCTATCCAGGGCAGCGTTGGCGCGACCGTAGTGAACCGACCGAGCCGCCCTAAAATCTCCGGGCTGAAGTTTCATTTCGAAAGCGACTGAATACTGACGCGCACGCGGACCCCCCCCTACGCCAATGGGTGCGGCTCTTTCACAGCACATCTCGACGGGAGGAGTTTCGATCACTTGACGAGCCGGAGGTGCGGACGCTTGAGCGGAAGCGGGTTGGGGACCTCGCCGTCGGCGTAGCGTGATTGATGCGT
>JACCRC010000532.1 GCA_013813765.1 Deltaproteobacteria bacterium
GTGCGAGGGGTAAATTGCCGAGCTCGACCGCGCAGCGTGCAGCCTTCGCGTAGAGCTCCGCCCGCGCGGCGGGTGCGACCGTGGCGTCCACCCGGGCGCGCGCGACCTCGGCCTCGAGGTGCGGCCACAGCGACTCCCACTCCCTGTTGTCATGCAGGAGCTCCGCGAGCGCTTGCTTCGCATCCGCGTGCGCGGGGTCGAGCTCGAGGATCTGGTGCAGGCATTCGCGGGCGCGCTCCGCATCGCCGAGGCGGTGGCGGTAGAGCCATGCGGCATCAGCGAGACAGCGAAGGGTGCCGTCGGTGCTCGTCGATAACCGCGCCGCGCGGCGCAGCTCCTCACCGGCCGCCACCAGCTCGCCCTGTTGCAGGTGCACGCGTGCCATCGCCTCGCGCGTACGCGGGTTCTCGCGATCGAGCGCGAGTGACTGCACGAGGCTGAGACGTGCGGCCGGCGCATCGCGCGCGGTCAGGTGGATCTGCGCGACACGCTGCAGGAGATCCGCGCGCGCACGCACGTCGCTGGTCTGCGCGAGCAGACGCTCGAGCGCGTCGAGCGCGGGGCGCAGTC
Organism: Deltaproteobacteria bacterium; assembly: GCA_013813765.1. GTDB lineage: Bacteria > Myxococcota_A > Polyangia > Haliangiales > Haliangiaceae > JABFXX01. The sequence continues at coordinate 571 of JACCRC010000532.1, forward strand.
TGCCGGCGCGATCGTGCAGGCGGGCGAGGGCGTCGAGCGCGGCCGGGTCGTCAGGCTCGCGCGCCGTGATCTCCTCGAGCGTGGCCGTCGCACCGGAGACGTCATCGAGCTTGGTCTCGAGCACGTCGGCGAGCTCGAGCAGCACGAGCCGGTCGTACGAGCCAGGCGCTTGCACCGACTGCGCCCGCAGCGCACCGACGAGCTCCACCCACCGTCCATCCGCGCGCAGCGTGCGGGCGAGGCCTTGCTGCCCGATCGCGCTCTTCGGCTCGATCGCGATCAGCTTCTGCCACGCGGCCGCCGCGCGATCGAGCTTGCCGTGCTCGTGCCAGGCCGCTGCGATGTCCGCGTAGCGGCGCGCCTTGACCGCGAGCGGGGCCGCGTCGACCTCCGCCTCGGTGACCTCGAGGAGCGCCTCCGCCTGACCCGTGGCCTCGTAGACGTCGGCGATCCGGCGCAGCGCCTCGGCATGCTTGGGATCGAGCGCGAGTGCGTCTTGCAGCACGCGCACCGCGTCGTCAGGACGGTTCAGGTGGTCGGCGAGGATGCCGCCGAGCTCGACGTGCAGATCGACGACGACCCCGACCTGTGCGGACGGTGCGAGCGCATCGATCAACCGGGGCAACAGCTCCGCGAGCTCCGCCCAGTGCCCGCCGGCGAGGTAGTGGCGGTGCAGCGCGACCCGTGGCGCGAGTGCGTCGGGCCGGCTCTCGAGCGCGCGCTCGTAGTACTCGATCGCGAGCGCGGGCAGACCCTCGTGCAGCTCGGCGAGCTCGATGTTCAGCTGACTCTCGCGCTCGGGATCGCCCGGTCCGACGCGCAGCGCATTCTCGAACGCGCGGATCGCCCGTTCGCGGTTCGCGAGCCGCACGCGCGCCCACGTGCCGACGAGCTGCCACAGCGCCGCCGCTGCCACGGGATGTACCTCGAGCGCATCCGCGGCCGTCGCCGCCTCGTCCGTGATCTCCTCCCATGCATTCGCAGCACGGGCGAGACGCTCGAGCTCGTCGACGATCGAGATTCGCGTCGGATCGCGGCGCAGCACGGTGAGCCAGACGAGCAGCGCCGCGCGCGGATCGCCGACCTGGTGCTCGTACATCTCCGCGACCTGCGCGAGCGCTGCGCTCGCCGCGATGGGATCGGGATCGCGCGAGGCGCGATCGAGCATCTGCGCGGCGAGCGGCTCCCACTCCTGTCGCGCGCGGTACAGCTCCTCGAGCTGCGCGGAGGCGAACGTGTCGCCGGCCTCCCACGCGAGGATCCGCTCGTACGCCTCGATCGCGCGCCCCGGATCGTTCAGGTGCTCGCGCGCGATCGCGGCGAGGTTCTTCAGCATCGTGATCCGCGGCGCCTGGGCCGCGGTCAGCGCGACACGCCGCTCGAGGAGCTCCACGCAGTCGGCCCACCGTCCGAGCTTCGCGAACAGCGCCTCGAGCGCATCGAGCACCCGCTCGTCGCTGCCGTCGATCGCCTGGGCGCTGCGCCAGACCTGGATCGCCGCCTCGGGCCGGCCGAGCCGCTCTGCCTCGACCGAGCCGAGCTCGAGCAGCAGCTCCAGCTGTTCCTCCTCGCCGGGGTCACCGGTATCGACGCCGTCGCGGATCAGCTCGCGGATCGTCGCCGCGACCTCGGGCCACGCCTGTGCACGGCGGTGCTCGGCGAGGGCCGCACGGTGATCGACGCGCGACTCCTCGTGGATGACCTCGAGGTCGTACTCGGTGTCGGCCCGCGTCGGTGCGCGCTCCGCCGCGGACATCGCGCGCGTCGAGAGCACCCGGGCGAGCGCGGCATCCGCAGCATCGAGTAGCGGGAACAGATCGGCGATATCGGCGGGCGCGAACAACTCGTCGCCGCGGTGCCCGACGAGCAGCGCGAGCGGCCGCATCCGCACGCACACCGGCAACAGCATCACGCAGCGCGAGCTACCGCCGAGCTGATCGAGCATGCCGTCGAGGAACGACTCGCCGGTCGCGATCGGACCGACCGCAGGGGAGGTCAGGGCGAGCGCGGACTCGAACGAGGGCACATCACGCGAGAGCTCCACGGACGACGCCTCGCCCCAGCCGCGCAGCCGGTCGGCGTGCACGGTCAGGATCGCGGCGTAGCCGAGCTTGCTGCGTGCCGCGCGGAGGAGCAGATCGAAGATCTGGTCGCGATCCGACGCATCCTCGATCGCAGCGGCCGCCCGCAGCGGATCGAGCGGCCCTCGTGTGTTCTCGATCGTGCGCACGCGGCGTCGATCCTATGCCAGACTGCGAGTGCCGATGGGGAAGCGTGTCGACCACGATTCGACGATGGAGATGTCGACGAGCCAGCTCGTTCCGGATGTGCCCCGGCACGACCAGAGCGTGTGGAAGCAGACCGTCGTCGGTACCGACCAGTTCGCGCCGACACAGCGCGGCAGCGGCGTCCGCCGGATCGTCCTCCTCCTGTGCTTCCTCGCGCTCGCTGCCGCCGCCGCTGCTGGCGCGTACTACTTCGGTTAGAGGATCGGCAACAGCCCGACGAGGGTGAGCGCGAACATCAGCGCGAGGTGAAAGCGCCGGCAGGTGCGCTGCGTGCGGCGCCAGCCGGTCAACAGCACCAGTGCAGCCGCAGCGCGGCGGGTCGCGAGGAGGCCTGGAACCAACATCGCGAGGGATGCGAGATTCACCGCGCCGATCCACACCGGGCCGCCGGAGAACGCCCGCGGGACGATGGTGGGAACAAGCATCAGCTCGGCGATGACGACCAGTGCGATTGCCCAGCGCTGACCCGCGAGCATCGCGGTTGCCGACACCGCGAGCACCGCAGCCACCTCAGGACCGTTCCAGCTGTTGTGCGCGAACGGGAGCGCGAGCATCGCTGCGGTGAGTGCTGACAGCGCAATCCAGAGATCATCGCGACGCCGCTTCAGCTTTGCGGTCGCGTGTCTCAGGACTCTTGGGTGGGCGACGACATCCGCCATTCTCTTAAATGTAACCGAACGTCGACATTTGTCGAGTGAGTGTAATCACACGGGTACAATTGACGTCGCCTAAACCCGCTCGATTGCTAGGGATCCACGTGCCACACTGCGCGTATGTCTCCGGCCGTGTGGGTGCTGATCAAGCTGGCGATCCGCCTCGTGGTGTTCGCCCTCGTGTTCTTTCTGGCAGCCAAGAAGAACCCCAAGATCGTCATCCACAACAAGTGGGCCACCCCCCTCATCGCCCTGGTGTTCGCGCTGCTGAACACCGGCGTTTACTGGGCGCTGACGCCGATCCTGAACCTCGCGACGCTCGGAGCGATGGGCTTCATCATGCCGTTCGTCGTCAACATCATCTTCCTGCTCGGCACGGTGAAGGTCTTCGACATCGTCAACGCGAAGCGGAAGGCCGAGAACAAGAAGCCGTGGCTCGAGATCCAGGGGATCATGGCCACGCTCTGGATGGCCGGGTTCCTGACGCTGGCCCACGGCGCGCTGTACCTCGGGCTCGACTACTTCCCGAACATGTAGCGCCGGAGAGCGCGGTCTACTCGACGCCTTCGCGTAGCTTGCGGAGCAGCTCGCGCGCTTGATCGCAGTGACCCTGCGCTTCCTTCAGTGACTGGCGGATCAGCTCGAAGCTCGCACGAGGCAGCTGATTGGAGAACTGCTCGAACTCGCCCTCGGCCGCCATCACCTCGATGCGCAGGCTCGACAGCAGATCGTTGAGCGACGCCGAGGTCTCTTGCGTGGCCGCGGCGATCTCGAGCGCGCGCTTGACCTTCACGCTTCCTGCCTCGGAGACGACCTGGTGCTCGGCGCGCTCCATGCGCGACTTGAGGAGATCGCGCTCGATCTCCATCGCGGAGAGATCAGCCTCGAGGTCCTCCATCTTGCGCGCGGTGTCCTGATTGAACTTGTTCGAGCGATAGACGCGGAGCTCGGTCTGCAGCTGCTCGAGGCGACGGCGAAGCACGCGGATCTCGGCGTCGCTCTCGGCGGCGACCGGAGGCGGCTGCGGCTGCGGCGACGGCATCGCTGCAGCGACGGCGGCGGGGCTCACCGCGGAGACGTGGCCTGTCTGACCGGCGGGTGCGATCGCGCCCATGCCCGGGTGCTGCATCATCGGCGTCGCCGGTGCTGCGGCGGCCGGGGTTGCGGCAGCAGCGGCACCGGTATCGACGTAGCGCAACCACAAGCTGCCGCAACGCACGGCATCGCCGTGCTTGAACAGATGGCTCTGGACGCGCTGCTCCTGGAAGTACACGCCGTTTGCCGACGAGAGATCTTCTAGGACGTATCCGCCGCCGCCCCAGAAGATCCTCGAGTGGTGACGCGACACCATCGCGTCGTCGGTGCGGATCGCGCAGTCCATGGCGCGGCCAACCTTGATCTCGGTCGATGCTAGATCGAGCGAGCCCTCGATGCCTTGAGCATCACGCCAAAGGAGTCGTGGCACGGCGGGGAAAAAGGTAAGCCAAGCCGGCCAGATCCACAAGTTTGCTACTGGCGATCACCCCCGCGTGGTAAGTGGGG
>JACCRC010000552.1 GCA_013813765.1 Deltaproteobacteria bacterium
GTCGCCGCAGTGCTGGAGCTACAGCGCCTGCTCAAGCTGCCCGCGCTCGACTCGATGGATCCGCGGCGCGCGCGCGACTTCGCCGAGGCCGGACTCTCGCCGCTCGATGTGCCACCGATGCCGATGGCCGAGGTGATCGATACGACCATCCCCGGCGCGGGGCCGGTGCCGGTGCGGATCTACGTGCCGTTCCGCGCGGGGCCGCACTGGATCGTCTATCTGCACGGCGGAGGTGGTGTGATCGGATCGATCGACGCCTCGGATCCGGTGACGCGCCTGCTCGCCGCGCAGACCGGCTGCACCGTCGCGTCGGTCGGCTACCGGCTCGGCCCCGAGGAGCGCCACCCGGCGGCGATCGAGGACGCATCGGCGGCGTGGGATGGGCTCGTGCAGCGGATCCCCCGCAGTGGCAAGGCGGTGGTCGCCGGCGATTCATTCGGTGGCTTCCTGGCGGCACACGTCGATCATCACGCGATGATCCGCGGGACGCGCCAGCCCGATCTGCAGGTGCTGATCTGTCCGATGGTCGATCTGACGCTGACGTCACCGACGCTCGACTCGCTCGGCGAGGGCTACCTGCTGACGAAGTCGATGATGCACTGGTTCCGTTCGAACTACCTACGGGACTCCGACGACCGCAAGATTCCCTCTCCCGCCTACTGGGAGGACCTGACCGGGGCCGCCCCGGCGCTGGTCATCACGGCCGGTTTCGACCCTTTGGTCGCCGAGGGCGACGCCCACGCCGAGCGCTTACGGAAGGCCGGCGTTGCGGTCCGTCATCGACGGTATCCCTCGCTGATCCATGGCTTTCTCAGCCTGGCGGGCGGGGTGGCGGCCGCGCGCGCGGCGGTCGACGAGCTGTGTGCCGACGTCATTGAATTGGTCGCGTAGCCCCGAATTGGTTACGATCATCTCTGGATGACCGCGGTGCTGATCGCACTGGCTGACGTCGGGCCAGCGGTTCAGCTCGAGGAACAGCTGAACCAGGCCGGCGTGAAAGCGCGCTGGGACGCCACGCAGGTCGACGGCCCGAAGGGCGGGAACTCCGCGGCGGTGGTGCTGGTCGACGCGGATCACCTCGGTTCCCGGCTCGCGGTGGTCTCCGAGCAGTGGCGCGATCAACCCAACGTGCCCGGGGTCGTCGCGATCGGGGCATCGGCGGCCGCGCGCGAGCAGGCGCCGATCGCGCGCACGACGCTCGTCAATCCGACCGCGAAGATCTCGACGCTGGTCTCCGCGATCCAGGAGGCCGCGAAGCTGCGGCTCGCGTCCGACATGCGGTGGCTCGTGCTGCGAGCCGCCACCGGCTTGCCGCCGATCGCCGACACGCCCGCTGCATGGCAGGCGACGCTCGCCGCCGCGCGCAAGATCGATCTCGAGGTGCCCCGCACGGCGCTGCGCTGGCATGTCGCGCACTACGTGACGCCGACCGCGCGCCTCGATCAGCTCCGCGAGGAGCGCATGCTCACCGTGCCCGAGCTCGAAGCCGCGCAGTTGCTGGACGGCACGCAGACCGTGCAGAAGATCGTTCCGGAGGGTCCGCTCGAGCCGCCGCAATGGGCGCGCTTGTTATGGACGCTCGGCTCGATGGGCGCGGTCGAGTTCACCGCCGAGGTCCGCGACCTCAACACGCCGGCGCGCCGCCTGCTCGACGACATGCGCCGGCACCTGCGCGCGCGCACCGCTCGGCTCGAGCGCAGCACGTTCTACGATGTCCTCGAGATCACGCCGCTCGCCGAGTATCCCGAGATCGAAGAGGCCTGCCGGCTCGTCGCCCTGCGGTTCTCTCCCGAGGTGCTCGCCGACTTCGATCTCTCGGAGCTGACGCCGCAGGTGAAGCCGATGTGGGAGCTGATCGAAAAGGCGCGCTCCGTGCTCGTCGATCACTCCGCACGCGGCCGCTATCACGACTGGCTCCGCAACAAGCTACGCGAGCTGCGCACCGTGTGGGCGATCGATCCGTCGAACGTCGACGCCGCAGCGCACGCGTTCGCGAAGGGCCAGGCTGCGCTCGGCGCAGGTGACGTGCACAAAGCGATGAGCGAGCTCGCGATCGCGTGCCGCAAGTTCCCCGGCCACCCCGAGTACGAGGCGAACTTCGCGTGGGCGCGGTACCGCGTCCAGGTCGCCTCCGGACGTGATCGCGTCGAGGCTGCAGTCACCGAGCGCAAGGGCCTCGAGGAGATGCTGATAGGCTGCCGGCCGTGGCCGAATGCGCTCGTCGCGCTCGCCCTGCTCTGCGCAGCCGGCAACGACGCGAACGCCGCGCGCTGGCACCTGCACACCGCGCTCACCACCGATCCCACGCTCCCCGCGGCCGCGCAGCTCGCGCAGCGCCTCGGGATGCGCCGCTACTAGGGATATAGTCGCCGCGTGCGCGACATCGAGGATCGCCTCCACGCAGCCTCGGCGGGCTCGATCGAGGCCGAGCTCGTCGCGATCGCCGTGGAGCAGACCGAGGCCGAGCATGGCGCGCTGTTCGTCTGGGACAAGGAAGCGCAGGGCCTCGTGCTCGTGCATCACGTCGTCAACGGCGTCACCGTCACGCTGCCGCGCGTGATCAAGAGCGACGGTGCGAAGGCCGGCATCGCGCTGCACGTGTTCGAGACCGAGCAGCCGTACCTGTCGTCCGACACGTCACGCGATCCGCTCTACACGCGCTACCTGATCGATGTCGGATCGATCGCGGCGGCGCCGATCCGCTATCAGCGCCGGCCGATCGGCGTGCTCACCGTGTCGGCGCGCGACCCGCGCGCGCTCGACGTGCAGACGCTGCGCGCGCTCGTCTCGGTCTCCGAGGTCGCCGCGCCACTGCTCCGACGCGCGCAGGTCGACAAGCTGTCGCGCGCCGCGACCGGCCGGCCGCTGATGATCAAGGGCCTGTCGCCCGCGTGGCACGAGGTCGAGCGCAAGCTCGAGCTGGCCGCACCGACGAACGCGCCGATCCTGATCCGTGGCGAGAGTGGCACCGGCAAGGATCTCGTCGCGCGCGCGATTCACTGGAACAGCCGCCGCACCGACAAGCCGTACGTCACGGTGAACTGCGCCGCGATCCCGGAGACGCTGCTCGAATCGATTCTGTTCGGGCACGTGAAGGGCGCGTTCACCGGCGCGTCGTTTCAGAAGGTCGGGGAATTCCAGAAAGCCGATGGCGGCACGCTGTTCCTTGACGAGGTCGGCGAGCTCCCGGTGATGCTTCAGGCGAAGGTGCTGCGCGCCGTCGAGCAAGGTGAAGTGCAGCCGCTCGGATCGAACGAACCACCGGAGCGCGTGGATGTACGGCTGATCTGCGCCACGAACCGCGACCTCGAGGCGATGGCGAAGGTCGGCACGTTCCGTGACGATCTGTTCTATCGGCTCAGCGTGATGACGCTCGACCTGCCACCGCTGCGCTCGTACAAGGACAACCTCGAGACGCTCGCGAACGTGTTCCTCGAGCAATCTGCCGCGAATCACGGCAAGCCGGCTCCGCGCCTCGGCCCCGCCGTGCTCGCACGCCTCACCGCGTACGACTTTCCCGGCAACGTACGCGAGCTCAAGAATACGATCGAGCACGCGGTGATCCTGTGCACCGGCGACGAGCTACGCGTCGAGGATCTGCCCCGCCCGCTGCTCTCCGGTTTTGCGGCGTCGCCCGGCGGTCGTGCGAAGACGGGCAAGCCGGTGCAGCCCACGCTCGACGAAGCGCGCGAGCAATGGCTCGAGCCGCTCGAGCGCCAGTACTTGACCGAGCTCCTCGCGCGTCACGGCGGCAACGTGAAGATCGCGGCGAAGGCCGCCGGCATCAACACCGTCACGCTCTATCGACTGCTGAAGCGACGCGGACTCTCGCTCGCACGCGCGGTTCGTAACAGCGACTGACATTTGTGCTGCGGCACCTGTGATGGCCATGGCCACTCGCGTGGCCAGACTAACCACGCGCAATGCATCGCGTCACGCATGGCCTTGCTGATGCACGTCGCGCCGGCATCAACATGCGCACCCTCCTGACTGGTCTCCTCATCGCGAGCGCCCTCGGCGCTTGCACCGATTCCCCCACCGCTACCGACGAGCTCGCGGGCGAGAGCGCCGCCGACGGCGAGGCCGGCAAGGACGACCTCGCCAGCGCGGTGTTCGACTACTTCGAGCTGCGCCCCGACAGCCGCCAGTGTCTGGTCGCTGATGGTGAGTGCGGCGTTGGCTTCTACGTCTCGCGTCCGAACCGCACCACCGTGAAGTGCGGCCGCGGTCCGATGCAGCGCGAGTGCAAGGTCTACACGGTCGACTGGCGCGGCACCGCGATGCCCGCTTCGGTCGCGAAGTCGTACGAGGACCGCGTGCGCGCCGGCGAGCATCTCGTCGTACGCGGCTCGGTCGTACCGGCGCCGAACGACGCGGGCATCTCGTTCGCGGTTCGCGAGATCTGGGTCGGTAGCTCGACCGAGCCCGGCGACGGCGTGTTCGCGATGGTCAAGGACAACGGCATCCGCTGCGTTCGCGCGCCGTGCCCGAGCCTGACCGAGCGCAAGCTCAACTCGAACCTCAGCGCGCAGCTCACGGGCGTCGAGCTCGACGACTCGGGCGCGACGCAAGACCAGATCGACCGCGCCTACGAGCAGCTCTACAGCGAAGGCCTGATCGTCGTTGGCTACCGCGACTACGACCGGTTCGGCGGCAAGACCCGCACGGCAAACACGTTCTACACGCGCGCTCCCGTCCCCCTCCACTGAGTCACCCAAGTTAGATCGCCACGCGGTGTCGTGCGTCCAAGCAGCAGGTGAGAGCCCTGCTCGTCCTGGCGCTACTGACCCGCGTGGCGTTTGCGCATCCGCCTCCGCCGCCCGACGACGACTACGAGGGCGGCTCGTGGCGCGACCACCCGGGGCGCATCGAGTGGTCGACCTGGCTACGCCTCGGCTACGGCGCGGCCTACGAGCGGTCCGATACAGCCGCCCGCACGACGACGCCGCCCGCCGGTGAGGACCGCCGTCACGGCCGCTGGGACTTCGGCGTCGGAGCCGAGGCGTCGCTCGTGCTCACGCGGTACAGCCGCGTGGGTGCCTGGGCCGAGCTCCGCGGGCGCGAGGGTTTTGGCGGTGGCGAGCTGATCATCACCGGCGCGCCGCGCTCGATCGACATGTTCCTCTACAAGGGCGAGGGCGTGCTCGCACTGCGCGGCGGCATCGGTCCCGATCAGCAGCAGACCGCGGCGATCGCCTATGGCTACCGCTGTCCCTGGAAGCTGTTCGGCGATGCGCCGCGGTCCACGCGGTATCAGATCGGAGCGCGCTTCGCGGTGACGTTCACGCGCTCGCCCACGGAGTGGTCATCGACACTCGGCATCGAGGTCGAACCCGTCGGCGCCCTCCGCTACCTGCTCGGAATCCGTAGCTGGTACTGATGCGACCCGCGCGTGGTGACAAATTTCAGTCCGGCCGTTCGCGATGTCTGCTGCGCCGAAGCGTGGCCTGATGACGGCTCCGCCACCCGAGCGTGTGGCTGCCGGGAGCCGAAACTGCATCGAGGCACCTTTGCAGGGTGCCTCGTGCGCAACACGCTAAGTGCGGGTCGGAAATTTAGAGGACGGTGACGGTCGGAAGGAACGATTGCAGCGAGCGCATCGCCGACTCGGCCGCGGCCTTCGTCGTGTACTGCTGGCTCGTGCCGATCACCTGGCCGTTGAGCGCCTGCAGGTTGAAGTAGAAGCCACCCGATGCGTTGGTCTTCAGCGTGTAGTTCGCCGCCGCCTGGCCCTCGGCCTGGACCGCGAACGCGCCGTTGAACGCCGCCGCCTCGGTGGTGTACTGCTCCGAGGAGAGGACAACCGCGCCGTTCCGCGCGTGGACGTTGAAGCGGAACTTGCGGCTCGACTCGTTCCAGAGGACGTCGACGCGGGCGCCAGTCGTGTTCGCGGCCTGCTTGTCGAGATAGCTGGTGGTCGCCTTCACCGACGAGCTGATCGCGCGGGTCGCGTTCGACTTCGTCGAGTAGACCTGCGAGAACGCGATGCTCTCGTGGTTCGCGGCCTTGAGGTGGAGGTTGTAACCCGTCGCCGTCTTGTTGACCGTGTACATCGCCGGGTCAACGCCGTTCTCGAGCACCGAGAGCGCGCCGTTGATGGCGCCGGTGCGCGAGGTGTAGGCCTCGGACGTGAGCAGCACCGCGCCGTTGCCCGACTTCAGATTGAAGCGCCACTGGCCGTCCGTCGCCTGCCAGAACGCGAGCTTGCCGGCAGAACCAGCCTCGCCATCGATCTCGCTGTCCTCGTCCGCACCAACAGTGGCGCAGCCAACGGCGGCGATGGAGGAGAAGGAGAGGACGAGAGCGGTCAGGAGCGAGTTGATGTTGCGCATGTTGATGGCAGCACCAAATACAACCTTCGGGCCAATATAGGCGGTTCTACCTCATTGAAATCATTCGGTGGCTAGCCGAGTTTCCACGTCGGTCGAGCAACTTTAGTTGCATGGAAGCAACTTTAGTTGTCGGTTGACAGCTTATTCACAGCGGGCGGATAGCAGACCGCGATCGACGGATCCGCTGCGTACGCGGCGAAGTAAACGGGTGACGAGCGCTCGATGTTGCGACCGATCGCGACAGCACCCTCGCAACGGCCGGCGCGTGCCAGCACCTGACCCTGCACGTACATGCGCTGGAGCCGCAGCTCCTCTCCTTCGTGACCGATCGAGGGCGATGGCGCGAAGTACACGACGCGATCCTTTGGCTCGACCTTCGGAGTCGGTGCGTCGGGCTTGTCGTCGCTCCCGCTGCGCGCGATCGCGATCCCCGTGAACAACGCCACGACGGCGAGGGTCCCGAGCGCGACGAGGGCGAACGAGTCGTCATCGTCCTCGTAGTAGTGGTTGTGCGTCTCCGTCGGTGTGGTGCACGGAACTTCCGGCTGGCAGATCCCGAACGCTCCGCACGCGGTGAGCGAGACCGAGACGACGAGCACGAGAGCGATCGAGCGGTGCGGCATGCACCGTGATGTGAGCAATGGTCGGACCACATACGATCTACCAGCTGCTGCCGACACCTGCCGCGGAGCCCGCTCGCGATCGTTGGAAACCAATCAGTCGTAGCGCAGGCCTTCAACGGGCCGCAGCCCCGACGCCGTGGATGCCGGCACCACGGTCGCGAAGATCGAGATCACCATCGTGATGCCGGCGACGAGCAGGACCTCGAGCGGGCGAACTTCGATCGGCAGCTTGTCGATCAGATAGACCTTCGGATCGAGGTGGTAGCCGTACTCGCTCACGACGTAACAGATCGCGAGCCCGACGGCGACGCCGATGAGTGTTCCGACGCCACCGATCGCGAGGCCGACGACCTGGAACACCTGCGCGACGGAGCCGGACGTTCCGCCCATCGACTTGAGGATCGCGATCTCGCGCGTCTTGTCGGTGACCATCATCGTCAGCGCCGACACCATGTTCACCGCGGCGACCACGATGATCAGCGTCAGGATGATCACGAGCGCGAGCTTCTGTAGATTCAGCGCGGTGAAGAGGTTGTGGTTGAGCTCGTACCAGTCCTGAACTTGATAGGGCGGACCGCCGAGCGCCTTCTCGAGCTTCTCCGAGATGTCCTCGGCGCGGTCGACGTCCTTGACCTTGAGCTCGACGCCCATCACCTGATCGCCGCGCCCGACGAGATCCTGGATGTGGCCGAGCGACGTGTACATCAGCCGCCGGTCGTACTCGTCGAAGCCCGAGTAGAAGATGCCGGTCACGTGAAACTTGCGCGTGCGCGGTGCACTCGACTTCGCGCGCCAGGTGTCGAAGTCGATGTTCGAGAGTGGCACCACGACGGTCACGTCGTCGCCGACCTTCGCCTTGAGCTTGTGCGCGAGCTCCTTGCCCATGATGATCGGCGGCAGCTCGCCGGGAGCCGGCACCTTGGCAAGGGTGTCGACCGAGCCGTTGATCATGTGCTTCTCGAGATCGAGCACGCCACGCACGAGCGTGGGATCGATGCCCTTGATCGCGACGCCGGAGAGCTCGCCCTTACCGCGCGTGACGAGCATCTCGGCGAAGATGAACGGCTGCACCGCGAGGACATCGGGATCGATCTCCTGCGCGGTCTTCATCACGTCGCGGTACTCGGCGAACGTGGCTTGCGACTTCAGCACGATCACGTGCGCGTTGACGCCGAGCACCTTGTCGCGGAACTGCTTCTGGAACCCGGTCGTGACTGCGAGCACGATCGACAGCGCGGCCACACCGAGCGCGACGCCGAGGACCGACACCGACGTGAACACCGAGAACACCGACAGCAGGCCAAACACCGCGGTCGAGATCAGGCCGACGATGAACGCGAGGACGCCCGCGGTGTTACCGGGACTCCCGACCGTCAGCACGACGAGTCCGAGGATGGTGACGAGCGCGGAGCCGGCAGCCATTCCCAGCATGGCGGGGTCGCGCTTCCCTCCGTAGAGGTATCGCCAGCCGATCCGAGCTTCGTAACGCACGAGGGTTCGCACCTTAGAACCGGCCCACCGATGTGTCCATGCCCGGAATGGCTGGGAAACTTACAAACAGTCTTGACTGACTGTTTCTTGGGCGGTACACCCCATTTCGGATGCCGGAGGCAGCGCGCGTACCGAGGACGCAGCAGCAGCGCCGCGATGAAACGCGGCGGGCCCTCCTCGACGCGGCGGTCGAGAGCCTGATCGAGGTCGGGTTCGCCCGCACCACCACGCTCGAGGTCCAGCGGCGCGCCGACGTCTCGCGCGGCGCCCTGCTCCACCACTTTCCGTCGAAGGCCGAGCTGCTCGTGGCCGCCGTCGACCACCTCGCGGAGATGCGCGCGCGCGAGCTCAAGCAGCTCGCCGCCATGTTGCCCGAGGAGCGCGCCGGCCGTGCGCGCACCGATGCCGTGCTCGGCCTGCTCTGGCAGTGCTTCTCCGGCACGTTCTTCCAGGTCGCGATGGAGCTGCGGACCGCGGCCCGCACCGATCCCGAGCTGCGCGCCGTGCTGGTCACGGCAGAGCGGTCCCTTCGCGATCGCATCGTCGCGCAGTCCCGCACGCTGTTCGGCAAGGACGTCGCCGAGCACCCGGGCCTCGAGCGCGCGCTCGACCTGACGCTGCAATTGATGATCGGCTCCGCGATGAGCGCCGTCCTCCACAAGGACGAGGCGCGCATCGACGATCTGATCGACGACTGGAAGAACCTGTTTCCGACCGTGCTGACGAACGCCGCAGCAACAACCAAACGACCGAAGGTGAAGCGATGAGCAAGGAACTGCGATTCGATGGAAAAGTTGCACTCGTAACCGGCGCCGGTGGTGGCCTCGGCCGCTCGCACGCTCTGCTGCTCGCGTCGCGCGGCGCGAAGGTCATCGTCAATGACCTCGGCGGCAGCTTCACCGGCGACGGCAAGTCCTCCTCGGCGGCCGACAAGGTCGTCTCGGAAATCAAGGAAGCCGGCGGCGAGGCCGTCGCGAACTACGACTCCGTCGAGGACGGCGACAAGATCATCAAGACCGCGGTCGACGCGTTCGGCCGCATCGACATCGTCATCAACAACGCCGGCATCCTCCGCGACGTCTCGTTCAAGAAGATGAGCCAGGCGGACTGGGACCTCGTCTACAAGGTCCACGTCCTCGGGACGATGAAGGTCACCCACGCTGCGTGGACGCTGATGAACGATCAGGGCTACGGCCGCATCGTCAACACGTCGAGCGCCGCCGGCATCTACGGCAACTTCGGCCAGGCGAACTACGCGATGGCCAAGCTCGGCATCCACGGCTTCACGCAGACGCTCGCCGCCGAGGGCCGCAAGCGCAACGTGATCGTCAACACGATCGCGCCGATCGCAGGCTCGCGCATGACCGAGACCGTGCTCCCGAAGGAGCTCCTCGAGGCGCTGAAGCCCGAGTACGTCTCCGCGCTCGTCGCGAAGCTCGTGCACGAGTCGACCGAGGACACCGGCGGCCTCTACGAGGTCGGCGGCGGCTTCTACGCGAAGCTGCGCTGGGAGCGCGCCGAGGGCAAGACGTTCCGGCTCGGCCGCACGATCTCGCCCGAGGATATCGATGCCTCGTGGAAGTCGATCTCCGGCTTCGAGAAGACCTCGCACCCCGGCTCGGTCGCCGAGTCGATGCAGCCGATCATGCAGAACGTCGAGGCGGGTCCGTCAAAGGGCGGCAACCAGTTCATCGATGTCGACGCGGCGGTCGGCTACAAGTACCCCGAGTTCACGTCGAACTACGACGAGCGCGACGTCGCGCTGTACGCGCTCGGCGTGGGCGCTGCGAAGGATCCGGGCGACGAGCGCGACCTCGCCCTCGTCTACGAGATGAGCGGCAAGGGCATGAAGGTCCTGCCAAGCTTCGGCGCGGTCCCCGCGATCAACATGGTCCTGACGATGGGCAAGAACGGCGTCACCGCGCCGGGCCTGAACTTCGGTATCGACCGCGTGCTCCACGGCGAGCAGTACACCGAGCTCAAGCGCCCGCTGCCCACCAAGGGCAAGCTGACGACGAAGGCCTCGGTCAAGAACATCTGGGACAAGACGAAGGGCGCCGTCGTCGTCACCGAGTTCGTGACCTACGACGAGGCCGGCGACGAGCTCGTGAAGAACGAGGTCGCGACGTTCGTGCGCGGCGCCGGTGGCTGGGGCGGCGAGCGCGGCCCATCGGCCGACGTCAACGTCCCGCCGGATCGCGCGCCCGACAAGACGATCGAGGACAAGACCACCGAGAACCAGGCCCTGCTCTATCGCCTCTCCGGCGACTGGAACCCGCTGCACGCGGATCCGGGCATGGCGAAGGCGTTCGGCTTCGCGAAGCCGATCCTCCACGGCATGTGCACGTTTGGCATCGCCGCCCGCCAGGTCGCTCAGGCGTACGCGCCCGACGGCGACCCGCGCTACGTGAAGAGCATCAAGGTTCGGTTCGCGACCACGGTGCTCCCGGGCGAGACCATCGTCACCGAGACGTGGAAGGAGAGCGACACGAAGATCATCTTCCGTTCGAAGGTGAAGGAGCGCGGCGAGATCTGCATCTCCAACGCAGCCATCGAGCTGTGGACGGAGCTGCCGAAGCCGAAGGAGAAGCCGAAGGCGGCTGCCTCCGGTGGCGCGACCGCGGCTGCGGTGCCGAACAGCGGCGACATCTTCCGCGCGATCGGAACCTTCGTCGGTGGCAACCCGGCGACCGCCGAGAAGGTGAAGACGAACTTCCTGTTCAAGCTCTCGGCTCCCGAGTCGAGCTGGACGATCGATCTGACCACGCCGCCCGGCAAGGTCACCGAAGGCGTGGCAGGCACGGCTGCCTGCACGCTCGACATGAGCGACGCAGACTTCATGGCGATGGCGACCGGCCAGGCCGATGCGATGAAGCTGTTCTCGACCGGCAAGCTCAAGATCTCCGGCGACGTGATGGCGTCGCAGAAGCTCGGCTTCCTGAAGAAGCTGACGCCGGAGATGGTGCTCGCGGAGACGAACAAGCGGTCGGGCGGTGCAGGCGCAGGCGTTCCTCCGACCGCAGCGGCCGGCATTCCAGCCGACTACACGCCGAGCGTGGACGATGTCTTCGCCGTCATCGAGGAGTATCTCAAGCAGAACCCCGAGCTCGCGGCCAAGGTCAACACGACCTACCTGTGGAAGATCGGCGGCGCTGCCTGGACGCTCGATCTGAAGGGCGCCGGTACCGTCAAGCAGGGCGGCGACTCCGGCGAATGCACGCTCGAGCTCACCGAGGAGGACTTCCTCGCGCTGACGCAGGGCAAGGCCGATGCGATGAAGCTGTTCACGACCGGCAAGCTCAAGATCTCCGGCAACGTGATGGC
Source organism: Deltaproteobacteria bacterium (assembly GCA_013813765.1). Classification (GTDB taxonomy): domain Bacteria; phylum Myxococcota_A; class Polyangia; order Haliangiales; family Haliangiaceae; genus JABFXX01. Next base: position 11,771 of record JACCRC010000552.1, read on the forward strand.
GTCGCAGAAGCTGAACTTCCTGTCGAAGCTCGACCCGTCGAAGGCGGTCGAGGTCATCGCGAAGCGCAAGGGCCTCGGCGGCGGAGCAGCGGCTCCGGCGGCAGCGGCGGCTCCGGCAGCGGCGGCTCCGAAGGCCGACGCCTCGGCTCCGAAGATCTTCGCGGCGCTCACCAAGCGCCTCGCGGATAACCCGGGCCTGCAGAACGAAGTGCGCGGAACGCTGAAGTTCGTCGTCGACGGCAACGAGCAGGTGTTCGCGATCGGCGGCGCCGACGCGAAGAAGGTCGACGCGACGCTGACGATCAGCGACGCCGACCTCGTGTCACTCGTCAGCGGCAAGGCGACGGCGAAGTCTCTGTATCAGCACGGCCAGCTCAAGGTCGACGGCGATGTGTCCGTCGCTCACCGGCTCGGTTTCCTCAAGGCCCTCATCTGAACGTCGAAGGAGCAATCACATGCCACGCAAAGTAAATGTCATCGGCGTCGGGATGGTTCCCTTCGCGAAGCCCGGCAAGTCCGAGGAGTATCACGTCATGGCACGCAAGGCCGGAGAGGCCGCGCTCGCCGACGCGAAGATTCCGTTCACTGACGTGCAGCAGGCGTTCGCCGGCTACGTGTACGGCGACTCGACGTGCGGTCAGCGCGCGATCTACCAGCTCGGCCAGACCGGCATCCCGGTCTTCAACGTGAACAACAACTGCTCGACCGGCAGCTCCGCGCTGATGCTCGGCACGCAGGCGGTCGCCGGCGGAATGGCCGAGTGCGTGATCGTCGTCGGCTTCGAGCAGATGGAGGCCGGTGCGCTCCAGGCGAAGTGGACCGATCGCGCGAACCCGCTCGACAAGTTCGTCAACGTGATGAACGAGGAGCAGGGCTTCAACTCCGCTCCGCCCGCCGCGCAGATGTTCGGCGGTGCTGGCCGCGAGTACCGCTGGAAGTACGGCACGAAGAAGGAGACCTTCGCGAAGATCTCCGAGAAGGCGCGCAAGCACGCGAGCAAGAACCCGTACGCCCTGTTCAAGGACGTGCTCTCCGTCGAGGAGATCATGGCCTCGCCCGAGGTGTTCGATCCGCTCACGCGCTACCAGTGCTGCCCGCCGACCTGCGGCGCGGCCGCGGCGATCCTGTGCTCCGACGAGTTCGCGGCGAAGCACAACATCTCCAAGCCCGTCTACATCGCGGCCCAGGCCATGACCACCGACTACCCCTCGACGTTCGAGGAGCACTCGATGATCAAGATGGTCGGCTACGACATGGCGAAGGCATGCGCTGCCAAGGTCTACGAGCAGGCCGGCCTCGGTCCGAAGGACATCCAGGTCGTCGAGCTGCACGACTGCTTCACGGCGAACGAGCTCCTCACGTACGAGGCGCTCGGGCTGTGCAAGGAAGGCGAGGCCGAGAAGTTCATCTGGGACGGCGACAACACCTACGGCGGTAAGTTCGTCACGAACCCCTCCGGCGGTCTGCTGTCCAAGGGCCACCCGCTCGGGGCGACCGGCCTCGCGCAGTGCACGGAGCTCGTCTGGCACCTCCGGGGCCAGGCGGAAGCCCGTCAGGTCGAGGGTGCGAAGGTCGCGCTCCAGCACAACCTGGGGCTCGGCGGCGCCTGCGTCGTGACGATGTACCGCCGCGACTGAGACTGCGACCTGCGTTCGCACCAGGTCAGCAGTGATCCGGTGCAACCGACGCGCGCTTTGCGACACTAGAGGTCGTGAGGGGCGCGTTCTTCGTTTGGGCTCTGCTCGGAGGCTGTGCGGCCGTTCCACACCCGCCGGCGCCTGCGAAGGACGCGGGTGCGCCGACGATCGAGCTGGTGAAGCCGTTCGGCGTGCCGGGCGAGGAGATGCACTACTCCGCGGCGCTGCGCGGACTCCCGGTCGGCAAGCTCGTGACCGCGGTCGGCAAGCTCGGCTGGGTCGAGGGGCGCAAGGCGATCATCGTGAAGTCGCGCGGCCAGTCGACGGGGATGATCGCGCTCCTCGCCGAGCTGACCTACGAGCTGACCACCACGATCGATCTCGATCGCGGTCACGTGATCGACTCCCGGGAGGAGAGCTGGGCGGTGTTCGCGGGCGAGAAGGAGCACGAGCTGTCCACGATCGGCGACGACGGACGACACGACGTTCACTCGGCGGCCGCCGCGGTGCGCGCATGGCGATCGCTCCCGGGTCAGACGGGACAGCTCCGGGTCGACGTCGGGAGCAGCACGGTGGATGTGCACCTTCGCGACGCGGGTCGCGGGTTTCTCGTCTCCGCCGGCGAGCCGGCCGTGCGCTACGAGGGGCTCGTCGAGGACAGGATCAAGGTCACCGCCTGGGTCTCGGATGACACCGCGCGGGTGCCGCTGCGCTTCGAGTGCGACATCCCCACGTTTGGCCAGCTCGTCATCGACCTCGCGCACTACACCGCGCCGGCGGATTAGGATGCGCGCATGCTTCGACTCGCCGCGCTGCTCGCCCTCGTGATCACTTCCTCGTGCGGCAAGAAGGACGCGAACCCCGCGCCGCCCCCAACGCCGCCGCCCTCCGCCGGTAGCAGTAGCGGTAGCGGCAGCGCCGCACCGCCTCCCGTTGCGGCCCCCGCTCCACCGCCGGTCGCGGCGACGTGCATCGAGAAGGAAGATGGCCTCGCCCTGATCGAGGCCGGTGTCGACGACAAGGCCGTCACGATCTGCCTGCGCGCGGACAGCGCACCCGAGGCAACAAAGCCGACGTGCTACGCGGTCGACCTCGCGAGCGGCGCGTGGAGCTCGGCTACCGCTGCGCCGGCGAAGCGGAAGCCAGCAGCGTCACTCTACGAGATCAAGCAGGACGAGGCGGGCGTCTCGATCTGCAAGGGCACCGCGTGCACCAAGCTCGCGGTGAAGGCACCGACCAAGGACGAGGAAGGCGCGCTCCAAGAGTACCAGGGCGCCGTGCGCGAGGACGGTGACTGCGTCGTCCTGATGGACGACTCGCTCGACGGCGCGTGGTTCTTCGACGGCAAGGGCAAGAAGGTGAAGGCACTCAAGCTCCGCGAGAAGGGCGCGGAGGGGCCGTGTCTGCACGCCGTGGCCTTCGCAGGCAACCTCGCCTATGTGGCCACCGACGTGTGCGCGGGACCAGGTGCCGAGGGCGCGTACTACGACTGCAAGGGCAAGAAGGTCGCGTGGCCCGAGAAGGTGAACCCGTACGGCTACACGCCACAGCACGTCTCCGGTTCGATCTACGCGCTGGGCGATCTCAACGGTGGCGCGGTGTCCGAGCTCGATGCAAAGACGGGCATGGTTCGCGCCGTCGAGATTCCCAAGGACTGTGAGGACTGCGCGGTGCTCTCGAGCACTCCCGAGCAGACCGCCGACCTCCTCGTCAGCCCTGCAGGCAAGCTGATCCAGATCGACGCCTCGCGCGTGATCGTGATCCACGCCGAGAAGGGAGTCGAGAAGACCTACAAGTTCCCTCTCTGCGCGGCGAAGTAGCGGTCCGGAAGCGCGGCCCACACGGCGATCGCGAACCAGCTCAGCGCAAACGCCGGCGTCAGCAGCGGAGCGGCAGCCGGCAACGTGCAGCCCGCGATCGCGAGAGGCAGGGCGGGTGCATGAGCGAGCGCGAACCAGCGCTTGCGGCCGGTCTCGCGGCGCCACGTATACACGGCGAGCGCGCACGACGAGATCCCGAGG
>JACCRC010000553.1 GCA_013813765.1 Deltaproteobacteria bacterium
ACGCATCAATCACGCTACGCCGACGGCGAGGTCCCCAACCCGCTTCCGCTCAAGCGTCCGCACCTCCGGCTCGTCAAGTGATCGAAACTCCTCCCGTCGAGATGTGCTGTGAAAGAGCCGCACCCATGTCCGATGGAACGAAGCCACGTGGACAATTCGTCATTTCGAATCACAGCCAGTATAACCTCGCTACGTGGGCACAAGGTATTAATGCGAAGACGCTAAACGGTTGTCGCCGCACGGTGCCGATGGCGTTGACCCATCCATGCGATGTAAATGGGGATCAGAAGGGAGACCTTCTGCTAACCGGCGGAGCAGGCTGGGTCACCATCCCTGTGGGGCTGTCTGGTGGAACCGGTGGCTTCTCGGATGTGAATTCCGTTGTTTCCGAGTTTCCGATTTGGGCACGCGATCCACTCGCAAAGGCCGTCTCGGCCGACTTCAACAACGACGGGCGCCCTGACATCGCGCTAGTCGGCGGCAACGAGTACGTAGGCTCTCCGCGCTGGACCGTGCCGCTAGCGTACTCCAATGCCAACGGAACGTTTACGGTAACGAACTTTCCGATCAACTGAGCTAGAACGGCACGAGTTCCGATGGGGCAACGACCTCGACGAGGTCGTCGCGTGCGCGATCATCGTATCGTAGGAAGCGAGGCCTACTCGATCCAAAGGTGGGAGAGCTTGATGCCTAGCTTCCGCCAGTCTTCGCCGCAGCCGACCTTCGCCAAAGGTCGAACATCACGAGGGCGGAATTGAATCGTAATGCTGCCATCTCGAAGGTCTCCGGACGCGATCGGTACGGTCCGTATCTGATCAGGACCATTCGTCGCTTCGTCAAAATGCAGCGTCGCGACGGGGATCTTGCCGATGAGCACGTCGACATCGAGCGACTCCCGCGATCCGCAGAGGCGGGCTTCGGCTTGAACCTTGAGCACGGGGGAAACAGGGGCTTCACCTACGAGCTCAAGACGGATACTCGCGAGACTCGTTGTCGTCCATCGTCCGTCTGGTTCGGGCTTCGACCATCCCGCTTCGACAGTCGGTGCTTCAGCGAGTGCGAGCCTCTGGCCGTACTGTAACGCGAGCATTCCGGGGGGGGGGCGCAGGATCCTGGACGTCACACCTTGCTCGATCGCGGCGCCATTCGTCGAGCAAGCGCGACCGTAGTCGAACACTGCACACGTCGCACCAGAGGACTCGAACCGCTCGGCGACTGCGAGTGCTTGCGGAAGCAAGACATACAGTACGCCAGGCCGCGGATCGATGGTTACCCACTCCGCTTCTTCCGCGGCGCACTTCCGCATGTCGCGTGCGCTGTACGTGCCGTTGATCGGAATCGCGCGCTCGGAGGTGAGAACCTGAACCTCGAGAGAAGCGTGGTCGAGGATTGGCGCTTCATCACCCTCGACGCAGCTATAGGGTGGGAGGATCGCGACCTCCCGGTGTGCGTGAACGAGCGGCCGCCACAAATCTAGATCGAGCATCAGGCCGTGGGCCGCGCTCGTCTTCTTGCTCTGAAGCCGCCAGTCACCCGTCGCATCGACTACCTGAACGATGACAAGTACGCCGATGATCGCAAACCTGCGCCACGTTACGAATCGTGTGAACGATGAGTGCAACAAGAACACGAGGAGCGTGTAGGTCGGCAGCCAGACGAAGCGCCCCGGTGAGCGGAACTGGTCGGTGATGCGTCGCAGGAACCCTGGGATCCGATAGCTCGCTATCTCGTGCGAGCCGAAGAAGACGTGGTTCGACAGCGCGAAGATGGCGGCGGCCAAGAGGAATACGAAGAGCCAAACATGGCGCCGGATAACACCCTTGAGCGTCGCGATCTTCGGCAAGAAGACAGCGATGAGACCAAGAACACCGAGTCCGAGGTACGCATAACCTTCGTACTGCCAGGGCGTCGCATTGACGTTCGCGATCCATTGGGCATCCCCTAGGATCCCACTGCGCGAAGGAACGAGCCATCCAAGCAGGTTTGCGCTCTGCTGCTCGAACCCCCACTGCTTCTTCATCGTCTCCGCGGCGAAGTAGCCGGCGAACCAGTACGCGACGAGGACGGTGGCAAGTCCGAGCGGCACCCAGACGACGATCGTTCGCCAGTCGCGGGAACGCAGTAGAGATGCCAGGAAGATCGGGAGAGACATCACCGCGTGGTAAGGGGTGATCAGCGCGGCGACTGCGAGCTGCGACAGCTTCGCGAGCTGAAGCCGGCGCGACGAGACTCGGTTCGCCGGCGTCATGAAATAGAGCAGGAACGCCCAGAGCAGGATCCAGTGCGCGGAGAGAGCTGCGTGCGGATAGCGGTAGATCCACGTCGGGACCGCGAGGAAGAACAGCGCGGTCGCGAGGCCGGCTCTCCATGAGCGATGACCGAGCGCGCGGAGGCAGGCGACCCCAAAGGCGGCCTGCAGCCCATACGCGACTCCATGCCACAGACCGAGATAGGCGTGCGCGCTGAAGTCTCCCCACGGAGGGATGACGGTCGCGATGCTCTTGTTGATGAGCGCCCAGATCGGGATGCAGTCGAGAAACGCCACGCTCTTCGTGTACGGCACGTTGACCGCGTCGTTCATAAACAGCGGCCAGTGCCAGGTGTCATGCAGGAAGTAGCGGTAGCCCATCAGGGCCATGCGCTCGTCCTGCTCGGGCATTCGCCAATAGTCGTTTGTCCCGAAGAGCTGGCCCGGACCGTAGACGATGAGGAATGCGGCGAGGCCGATCGAAGCTGCAGCAGCGTAGACGTGCAGCGCACGCGCTGGCGATTTAAGCCAAGTGGCGACGCGCTGAACGGCAGAAACCACGGCGCGAGTGTACTTGTCTCACCGTCGTCGGATTCCGTCGTCGCCGAGCGAATTGTCTCGCGCTCTAGTGCACGGAACCGGTTCCGATCGGTCCCCGAGCGCACGCGGTGACTAGTCGGTGACTAGGACCGTGGAAGTATCCAAATATCGTGGCGCGGGGCAGAGTTGAACTGCCGACCAAGGGCTTATGAGACCCCTGCTCTACCACTGAGCTACCGCGCCTGAAGTGGGCGGAGAAACTAAAGGGTTCGTAGTGGTCAGGCAAGGTCACTGACCGGAAGTCCGCAAGGTCCCAAGGAAATCAGCAACATGGCTGGCCAGGTCGCGAGTGATGGGCTATCGTGGCGCCGTGCTCGGGGATCGTCTAATGGCAGGACAGGAGCCTTTGGAGCTCCCTATCAAGGTTCGAATCCTTGTCCCCGAACGAATGGGACATACATGAAGCTCGATAAGACCTGCTCGCTGTTCTTTGCGACGAAGATCGATAGCAAGCTCCGCGAGGGGCTCGCGCTCTCGAAGCCAGGCGACAAGAAATACTTCGACGGTAGCTCGGAGGATTTTTTGCGCATCCTCGAGATCGGCGACGAGAAGGACAAGGAGCGCTGGATCGGCAAGGTCATCAAGCCAGGACCGGCAGTGACCGAGGTCGACGACATCCAACGCAACATCCTCTCGATCCTCCGGCGCGTGGCTCCCAACGCGCGCATCCCGCAGTCGGCTGTTAAGATTTTCGTACTGCAGGGCGCCCACGTCACAGCGGCCGTCATCGACGACGAGCCCGAGGGCGAAGAGGTCGACGAGACGGGCAGCGGTCCTTACATCACCTACTAGTCCCACTCGCGCCGATCCAATTTGGCGATCCGTCTCCGTCGGAACGGGCGTGATAACCTGAACGAGTGCCCGGGATGCACGCTCTGCTGACCGCTGCGGTCGCGCTGTGTGCGGCATGTGCGAACCGTTCGCCGTACACGTGCACCGTCTCCGACCAGTGCGTGCTCGGCGGCGCCTCCGGGTTCTGCGAGCCCGAGGGCTTCTGCAGCTTTCCCGATCCCGAGTGCGATGGCGGGCGGCGGTTCGAGCCGAACGCGGGCAACGGGCTCGGCGGAACGTGCGCGATGGGCGTGCCGGATGACGCGCCGCCGATGGCGTGTGGCGCGGTCGGGCAGCCGGCGTGTAGCGGCGAACCGGCGTGCGTGGCGGGAACGTTCTCGCAGGACGGGACCTGCCAGCAGTGCGTCACCGACGTCGCGATCGGCCATCGCTACGTGTGCCAGACCAAGTACGACAAGACGATCTGGTGCTCGGGCGAGAACACCCAGGGCCAGCTCGGCAATGGCGTGAAGGGGATGCCGGAGCTGATCCCGACCGTCGTGAAGGATGCGGCAGGACCGCTGACCGATGTCACCGCGCTCAACATGGGCTACGAGGTGACGTGCGCCGTGCGCGGCGCGAGCGGCAACGTGTGGTGCTGGGGGCGCGGCGGCGACGGTCAGCTCGGCACCGGTGGCACGCCGATGGCAGAGACCCCGGTGCCGGTGCGCGTGGTGATGCAGAACGGAATGCCGCTCGCGAACATCGTGCAGGTCGACGGTGGCTACGGGCACATGTGCGGCCGCGATACCAACAACGAAGTGTGGTGCTGGGGCCGCAACGGAAGCGGCCAGCTCGGGAACGGGACCAACCTTCCGGCGAATCAGAACTTCGCGACGCGTGTGCTGAGCACGATGGGCGGTACGCCGTTCACCGGCGCGACGGAGCTGTTCGCGGGTGGTGACTTCACGTGCGTGACGAAGGCGACGGATGAGATCTGGTGCTGGGGCGGTAACTACGACGGCCAGCTCGGCGACAACATGACCACCGATCGACTGGTGCCGTTCACGGCGACGCGCTCGAGGTCCGCAAGCGCGGGCATCTTCCACCTGTGCGCGGTGAACGCGGACTCGTCGGTGTCGTGTGCGGGCGCGAACTACCACGCGCAGCTGGGGAACGGCACCGGCGGCGGCTTCAACGGCAACGACCAGGACACGCTCGAGAAGGTGCTCTCGGCACCCGGCGGCGGCCCGCAGCTGAACGTCGCGAAGGTCGTGGCGGCCGGACCGATGAGCTGCGCGCTGATGCAGGACAAGACCGTGAAGTGCTGGGGCGATACGTTCTTCGGCTCGACGGGCACGGGCACCGGCTCGCAGTACGCGGTCGACGTGCTCGCGAGGACGCCGACCGGCGCGACGAAGCTCGAGGGTGTCGACAAGCTGCGTGCTCGCTATCCACGCGCGTGCGCGCATACCGAGAGCGGGACCTGGATGTGCTGGGGCCGCGGGCGCTCCGGCGAGTGGGGCAACAACAAGGTGGTCGATCGCGGGCTCGCGGAGCCGTTGACCGGAGTGACCTGCCCGTGAAGGCCGCGCAGCCGCAACCGATCTACGATCTCCCGCGCGGGACGCTGATCGGCAAGTACGAGATCCTGCGCAAGCTCGCGACCGGCGGCATGGCCGAGATCTATCTCGCCCGGCAGCGCGGCAACGCCGGCTTCGAGAAGCTCGTGGTGATCAAGCGGATCCTGCCGAACGTCGCGGAGGATCCATCGTTCGTGCGCATGTTCCTCGACGAGGCACGCCTCGCCGCGACGCTGCAGCACCCGAACATCGCCGATGTCTACGATGTGGGCGAGTTCGAGGGCACGCCGTTCTTCGCGATGGAGTACGTGCACGGTCAGGACGTGCGCAACATCCGGATGGCGTCGCGCAAGCGCAACGAGCACGTGCCGCTGTCGATCGCGCTCGCGATCGTGCACGGCACGGCATCTGCGCTCGACTACGCGCACGAGAAGACGGGGCAGGATGGCAAGCCGCTCGCGCTCGTTCACCGCGACGTATCGTCGAGCAACGTGATCGTCAGCTACGACGGCGCGATCAAGCTGCTCGATTTCGGCATCGCGCGCGCGGCGAGCCAGACGCACGAGACGCAGACCGGAATTCTCAAGGGCAAGATCCCGTACATGTCTCCCGAGCAGTGCCGTGGGCAGCCGCTCGACAAGCGCAGCGATCTGTTCTCGCTGGGTGTCGTGATGTACGAGCTGACGACCGGGCGCCGGCCGTTCCGGGCCGAGAGCGACTTCGACGTGATGGACCAGATCGTTCACAAGGGCGCGCAGCCGCCGAGCACGGTGCTGCCCGGCTATCCGCCCGAGCTCGACGCGATCGTGATGAAGCTGCTCGCGATCAAGCCGAAGCATCGCTACGGCTCCGCCGAGGAGATGCTGCACGATCTCGATCCCTTCCTTGCCGCACACCGGCTGTGGGTGTCGCCGAAGCCGCTCAGCCGCTACATGAAGATGATCTTCGACGACAAGATCGCCGCGTGGGAGGCCGCGCAGACCGACGGCGTCTCCCTCGCGCAGCACGTCGCGGAGCACACCACGTCGCCCAGTCAGAAGTCGGTGATCCTCACGCCGCCGTCTGCGTTCCCCGCGCTGATGCCGATCTCGCAGGAGATGCCCGCGGTTCGAGGCCCGGACGAGCCGCCGGTGCGCCCGTCGGAGGATGCGATCACGCCGCCGGCGATGCCACAGCCACACCTCAGCAACCAGTCGCCGGTCGTCCAGCGTATGCCGCTGCTCGCACCGCGGACCGAGCCGGTGCCGGTCGTTCCGTCGACGCCACGCGCGACTCGGTCGGCACCGCAAGCCGTGGTGCAGCCGGTGGTCGAGACGGAGTCGAAGCCGACGACGTACCCGGAGCTGCGGCCATCGCGCGGCAAGGCGCTGTTCCTCGTCGCTGCAGTGCTCGCCGTGCTCGTCGGTGGCGGCGCCGCGTTCGTGGTGTCGAACAGAAACAGCGATGACAACAAGCCGAAGGCCGTCGGGCCGGAACCCACGAAGGTCGAGCCCACGACGCCCGAACCGGCGAAGCCGGAACCGGTGAACAGCGATCCCGTGAAGACCGAGCCCGTGAAGACCGAGCCCGTGAAGACCGAACCGGACCCGGTGAAGACCGAACCGGACCCGGTGAAGACCGAGCCGGTGAAGACCGAGCCGGTGAAGCCCACGGTCACGCCGCCGCGCCAGCCGCCGAAGCAGCCGCCGAGACAACCCAAGTTTCCGCCGAAGCAGACCCCGAAGAAGCCCCCCAAGGAGACATGGGATCCAAACTCCCCATTCTTGCCGCCGAGCTGATCCTGCTCGTCGCGCTGTTCGGCGGTGATGCAGCCGCGGACAAGAGCAAGGCGCGCGCCCTGTTCAAGCAGGGTATCGACGAGTACAAGGCGAAGCAGTACGACGCCGCCGCGGCCACGCTTGCGAAGTCGTACGAGCTCGATCCGAAACCCGACGCGCTGTTCGCGCAGGCCCAGGCCGAGCGCCTCGCGGGCCGCTGTGCCCAGGCGGTCGTGCACTATCACAAGCTGCTCGCGACCTCGACAGACCTTCCGACGATCAAGGCCGTGCAGACGAACCTCGCGCTCTGCCCGCAGCAGCCCGAGCCCGCACCGGTGATCGTCGAGCCCACACCCGATGTACCGGCACCGGCGCCGCCGCCACCGCCGCAGATCGTGACGACCACCGTCGTTCGCGAGGTGCCACGCAGCGACAAGCTCGCGACGTTCCTGTTCGCCGGCGGGATGCTCGCGGTCGGAGGTGGTGTCGGGCTCTACATCGCCTCGAAGGGCGCACTCGACGACGCGGACCATGCGCGCACGCTCGACGACCACGAGCAGTTCACCGACCGCGCGAAGACGGAGCGCATGCTCTCGTTCGTGGCGGGGGGTGTCGGTCTCGCGATGATCACGGTCGCGATCATCCGCTGGAGCAGCGGTAGCAGCGAGACCAAGCCGGCCAGCGCCGAGGTCTCGCTGACGCCGACCACGAGTGGCGGCGTCCTCACGCTGTCGGGCGCCTGGTAGCTAGCGCGGGCGCCCGGCTTGCGCGGCCGTCATGACGGGCGCAGGCAGGCCTACTCCTAGAGCGCGTCGAGCGCGAGCAGCGGATCGCCCGCGGTGACGTCGGCACCGTCGGTGACCAGCACCTCGCGGACGCGCGCGCGCTCGGGCAGGTTCGCGCCGCCGTAGGTCACGCGGTTGAACGTCTTCATCACCTCGAGGAGACAGATCGTGGCGCCGGCGGTCAGCTCGTCACCGACCGAGACAAACACCGGCTTCTCGGGCGTGGCGCGGCTGTAGAACCGTCCGCTGGTCGGAGCGCGGAACACGAGGCCCCCGGCGGCGGTGCGATCGTCATGGCGCGCGCCTACGGTGCCTCCGGCAGCGAGCTGCGCCGACGGGTCGACGACGACGAGCGGATCGCCGTAACCGACCGCGCGCGGTGCGCCCGAGCTGCGGGCCATGCCCTGCACCTCGGAAGCGACGATCTTCGTGCGGCGGCCGAGCACCTCGATCTCGCCGATCGCATGCCCGCGCAGGACCACGTCGCCGTCGGTGAGCGCCGGCGTGAACCAGCCGGGGGTCGGGCTCGAGAGGACCCAGCCATCACCCTCGCGCTTCGCGGCGGCCTCGAGGCTCTTCTCGTACATCCGGGTCACCGGCGGCCACCCACGAGCTCGCGGAGATCGTGCATCGACCAGATCCGCGGGTTCTTGACGCGTCGGTAGCCGGTATTCTGGTACGCCATCTCTACCAGCGCGCCGAGGTACGAGCGCAGCTCGCCGAGCTCGACGATCTCGTCGGTGTCGAGCTGCTTCGCCGCGACGAACGGATCCATGTCGCCTTCGATGCGCGCCTCGGTCTCGCGCATCCCCGCCTCGATCTTCGCGCGCTCTGCTGGATCGCTCGCCGTGATCTGGAAGTCGTCGTCGAGCTTCGTGTTGAACGCCGCGATCGCGAGCGTGCGGCCCTCCATCACGGACAGACGCGACAGCGTTGTCGAGAGCTGGACGATCGGATCGTAGGGCAGGCCGCTCATGGCGTAGTAACCGGCACCCGATGCCTTGCGCAGCAGCACCGTGAACATCGGCGTGGTGTTCGTCGAGTTCGTGTAGATCAGCGAGCTGCCGTACGCGAGCAGGCCGTGCGCTTCGGCCTCGACGCCGATGTCGAACCCGGAGATGTCCTGCAGCCAGATCAGCGGGATGCCGTCGTCGTTGCACGCGCGCGAGAACGCGCTGATCTTCGCAATGCCGCCGCGGTAGAGGATGCCGGCGGGCCGCTGCCGGCCCGGATGCTCGGGATCACCGACGAGGCCCTGACGGTTGATCACGAAGCCGGCGTACAGCCCGCCGACGCGGCCGACGCCGCAGATCATCTCCTCACCCACCTCGGGCATGACTTCCCAGAACAGAGACTGATCGACGAGACGCGCGAGCACCTGGTTCGCGTCGTATGCCTCGCGATGATCGGTGGGGAGCAGGCCGGCGAGCTCGGTCGCGGGGAACCGCGGATCGAGACCGGCGAGATCGCCGCGGTAGAAGTCCGCGCCGCTCGACGGGAGGCGCGCGACATCGCGGCGGATGCACGCGAGCAGCGTGGCGTCATCGGGCACGCGGACGTCGGCGCAGCCCGACTGGTGCACGTGCACCTCCGGGCCGCCGATGACGAGCGACGTGATCTTCTGGCTCTTCGCACCTTTGATCAGCGCGGCGCCGGCGATCACCATGTACGCCTGCTCCGTCATGTAGACGCGGTCGGAGATGATCGGCATGTAGCCGCCGCCCGCGATGCAGTCTCCGAACACGCCGGCGATCTGCGGCACGCCGTTCGCGGACAGCAGGCTGTTCATCTTGAAGATGTGGCCGGCACCGCGCGCGCCGGGGAAGCTCTTGCTCTGCTCCGGCAGAAACAGCCCGCTGCAGTCGACGAGGTAGATCGTGGGGATGCGCAGCCGCATCGCCATCATCTGCGCGCGCTGGATCTTCTCGGGCGTGCGCGGCCACCACGCGCCGGAGGCGACGGTGTTGTCGTTCGCGATCACCATCACCCAGCGGCCCTCGACGCGCGCGAACGCGGTCACGACGCCGGCCGCGGGGGAGCGCTGATCGCCGGGGAACACCTCGCCGTAGTTGACGAACGTGCCGACCTCGAACGTGCGGGTGCCCGGATCCTGCAGGCGAGCGAGGCGCTCGCGTGCGGTGAGCTTGCCCTTCTTGTGGACACGCTCGACGTACGACGGACCCCAGCCGCCTTCGACCTCGGTGCGCCGCGCACGGAGTCTGTCCTCGAGCGTGGCGAGTGCTGCGCGCTGGTCAGCGACCGTGCGGGCGTCGACGAGCACTGTCAGTGGATCGCCGATCGGAACCAGCGGGACGAACGCCATGGGGGTGCGAAACTACACCATCTACTTCGTAGATACCTCGGCGCGAATGAGCTCGATCAGGTCCTTCATGCGCAGCGGTTTCACCAGGTACGTCTCGATCCCTGCGGAAGCAGCTCGCTGCACGTGGGCAGCACCGGAGATCGCGGAGACCGCGATCATCCGGGTGATCGAGAGACCGTCAAGCCGGCGAAGTCGAGTCGCCAGGTCGATGCCGTCCATGTCCGGCAGATTGACGTCCAAGATGATGACGTCCGGGCGAAACACCGGGGTCGCTGCGAGCGCCTCGTGTGCATGGCTCACGCACCGCACGTCGAAGTCGGCGTCCTCGAGCAGCATGGTCATGAGGTCAGCGCTGTCGGGCTCGTCCTCCACGAGCAGCACGCGCAGCTGTGTTCGCTGCCCCTCTGCGGCGCTGTCAGTCATTCTGCGTGCATCGCTCGGACGTGCTCGACCAGGGCATCCACCGCGCGGCTGGCGAGATCGGTGGTGCTGCTGCCCTGGTAGAGCGCGTGTACTGCCGCATGTTCGGGCACGAGTGTCCCGACGACCTTGACGCGACCGGACACCACCGCATCGCGGGCGACCGAGCGCGGCACGAACGCGACATAGCCGCCGCGCGCAGCCGCCTCGACCATGAACAAGGTGTCGTCGGACTCTCCAGCGATACGCGGTCGCAGCTGGTTGCTGTCGAGATACGCCTCGACCTCCCATCGAAACGCCGTGGTCGGCCGGTAGTGGACCAGCGCGGTGTTGCCCCAGTCGCTGCTGGGATCGACCGCGACTCCAACGACCGCGACCAGCGTCATGCGATCGAGCAGGGCAACCTCGAGCCCCTGCCGCACGGCCGCGGGCGGCTCGCTCTCGCAGAGGACCAGGTCGAGCTCGTTGCCCCGGAGGTCCCTGATCAGATCCGCCATGTCCCCCGACCGAATGCTCGGCAAGCAGTCGTGGATCGCGAGGATCGGTATCAGGAAGTCCGTCGACGTCGCGCGACCAACGGCGTTCGTGAGTCCGATGCGGAGGACGCGAGGCAGATTGCGCTGGTCGTGCCCGAGAGCTTCCGTCAATCGTTCGCCGGCGCGGAACATCACGGACGTGTGCTCGAAGACGAGTCGACCCGCGTCGGTGAGCCGCAGGCCGGTCGGATGTCGCTCGAACAGTGTCACGTGAAGCGTTCGTTCGAGCGTGCGTACCTGCTCGCTGACCGTCGCTTGCGAGACCCGCAACCGGTCGGCCCCGGCGGCGATCGAGCCCTCCGATGCAGCGATATGAAAGTAGTACAGGTGGTTGTAGTTCAGCACGCGGAGCCTCTCGTTCGACGACCTGGCACTCTGGCCTATTCACCTTTACTCGTTGCAGTAGCAGCAACGATCAGGGCCCTCACCGCCTGACGAGCCGGTGCGTTCTCGCGAAAGAGCGCATGGATCGCCAGGTGCACGTCTTCGATTTCGCGCACGATCCGAACCCTCCCCGAGAGCAGCGCATCGAGGGCAGCCGGCCTCGGGACGATCGCGATACAGCCGCCGCGAGCTGCTGCCTCCACGTGCACGTGCGGATCATCGGCCTCCCCGACGATCGACGGACGAAGACTCGCCTGCTCGAGGAAGGACTCGATCGCGTGCCGATAGGAGGTCGCCGCGCTGTACTGCACCATGCGCACGTCTGCCCAGTCGTCCCGCGGCTCGATGTCAGGTGGCGCGATCGCGATGAACTGCATCTGGTGGATCAACACGACCTCGAGACCTCGGAGCATGCTCTCCGATGGGTGGCTCTCGATCAGAACCAGATCGAGGTTGCCAGCCCGAAGCTCGCGCGTCAGCTCGGCTGTCTCGCCGTTCCGGATCATGGGCCGCAGGTCCTGAAGCTCGAACAACGGGATGACCAGCTCGGTAGTGCTGGAGCGCGCCGTCGGGCCACAGACGCCGACCCGGAGCAAACGATCGGCGTCCTGGCGTTTTCCGACGAGCGTCACCAGGCGCTCGCCGAGACGGAACATGGGCATCGTGTGCTCGAAGGTCATGCGCCCGGCTTCGGTCAACTGCAGTCCTGTCTGCAACCGGTCGAAGAGCGTGCGCCCGAGCGTTCGCTCCAGCGTGCGTACTTGCTCGCTCACCGTCGCCGACGTGACTCCCAGACGCTCTGCGGCGCCGACCACGGACCCTTCGATCGCCACGACGTGAAAGTAGTAAAGGTGATTGTAGTTAAGCGACATGCCGCGGCCCGCACCCGCTGGCCATCTCGCACGTTGATCGGATGGCGGATGCGGCGCAAGCGCTCCAATCAGCGGTTTTTCCGTACGGTTCGGTATGGTTTTCTGGCGTGTCCGGAACGGCGCGGGGCCTTCGCAAACACCTGCGCCTCGCCGACGGTTTTCGGGCGTTTTAGAGACGATAGAGGCCGATGATCCGCGGCGTGCCCGCGGCATCGTTCGCGACGTGCACCAGCATTGGCGGCGAACCGCGCGAGCTCTCGATCCGATACACGGTGTAGCGCTCCGGGCTCGCCGAGAGCGGGGCGTTCGCGAGGCACGCGAGGCCGTTCGCACTGGCGGGGATCGTCAACGTCCTGAACTGGGACCCGTTGCGGTCGTGCGCGCCGATCTTGAACGTGGTCGCTGCTGTCTCGAGCGCGTGACGGAGCGAGACGTCCGTGAAGCACAGCTTGCCGCCTTCGATCGAGAACTCGTCCAGCGGGGCCGTTCGACGGAACCAGTGAAGCGCGGTGATCCGCTGCCGTGCGACGAGCGTGTCGACGAGGTAGCGCGCGGAAGCAGGATCGGTGAGGCGGCCCGCGTCGACGGCAGCGGCGATCTGTTCGCGGGTGAGCCGGATCAAGATCCTCGAGGCCCACAGCTTGTCGACCCGGTCGGCGAGCACGAGCGAGAACATGCTCGGGAACGTCGCTTTCCACTCGTCGGGGCGGTAGTCGCTGACACCGAACACGCCGACGCCACGCAGCGTCGGACGCTTGCGGTACTCCCACGTCTCGCGTCGGAACCCGAACGCGAACAGCGCGTGCAGCGTCTCCTTGAGGTCCAGCTCGTAGCGGAAGTCGAGAGCAGGGTTCTCGCTGTCAGCGGCCGCGGCGCCGAGCGCCCAGCCGAAGTCGATCAGGTAGTGGACGACGTAATGGACGCCCTTCTGCGACGGATCCTCCTGCCAGGCGTCGAGCGTGTTGTCCTCCTTGAAGTCGACGTGCGAGAGCCACGCGAAGAACGCAGCCTGGCCGCGCAGGTCGCGCCGCAGCTCGTGCGGGATCAGGTCATTGGGATCGTCGCGACGAACTCCCAACCGGGGCGTGCCGCCGATCGGCTTGCCCTTGATGTACATCGACGTCAGGCCCCGGATGCGGCCGTCCGGACCGGTGCTCGCGCCGGCGAGCGTCGTGTCGACATCCGCGGCCACGATCGGCCTCTTGCCGCCAGCATCCTCGAGGGTCGCGTCGGGCGCGATCGTCAGGTCGGCGCGCCGGAAGTACACGACATGATCCGCGGCGGTGTTGTAGCCGACCGCCCACATCAATCGGATGGCGATCGCGTCGGCGGCGGTGTCGACCTCGGGGTGCTTTGGCGCGTCGAACTTCAACAGGAACTTCTCGCCGCGCGAGTCCTCGCAGATGAAGCCGGGATCCGTGCCGCCCGACTTGCCCTTCGTGATCGTCCACGGGAAGTAGCTCTCCGGGGACTCCGGCAGCGGGCCGCGACGGATCTCGTCGGGGGTGAGCGCCGGTCGGTTCGTGAACCAGGTCGAGTCCGGCACCTCGTCCAGCGCGTTGACGCCGAGCGCGCGGCGCGGCCTCTCGAGGCGGATCGCGCGGCGCCACAGCTGATAGAACGACTCGACGTAGTAGCTCGTGCGCAGGTACCTGCGCTTCCCAGGCGGCTCCGGGACGTTCTGTCGGTCGTCGACCTTCACGACGGCAGGTGCATTCTGGAACCGCACGGCACCGATCCGCGAGCTACCGCTGCACGCGACGAGCGCGACGATGATCAAGATCCGCATCAGAAGCGCTCCACGCGCGCTTGCGCGTCATAGGCCTGGTTGAACGCGAAGTAGAGGAAC
>JACCRC010000003.1 GCA_013813765.1 Deltaproteobacteria bacterium
ACTCGCGACCGTGCCCGAGATCGTCGCGACGCAGATCCGCCGCGTGCGCTCGCACCTCGCCACCCGAGCGTTGCCGTTTCGTCTGCCGGGTACCGCGACCGAGCTGCTCTGGCCGTCGACCACCGACGACGACGAACCCTGTCGGTTCGTGCGTCAGCGCATCATCGAGCTCGCTCGTTCCTCGATCAGTTGACCGACAGATCCGCGAACACGTAGCCCGAGCGACCCTCGATCGAGGGAGAGCCGAGCTCCATGCCGCCGACCGACGGCAGCGAGAGCGTCTCGAGCGCGGTGCCGGCCATGCCGCCGACGAGGCCCCACGCGCCACCGATGATGCCTTCGAACTGCTCGTCGGTCATCGGGCGGTCGACGACGTCGGAGCTCGCAAGCACCTGTGCGTACAGCTCGGGCTGGCCGAGCGTCAGCGTCAGCGCGCCGGTCTGCGTGGGCTGCGCTTCGAGCGTGGTCTTCACGCTGAGCGCGATCTTCTGGATCTCGGCGCCGCCAGCGTCCTTGACGCTGATCATCATGTCGCCGATCGACAGCGCGAGCTCCGCGCCTTCGCCGGTGACGGTCGGCGGCAGTGCGAGCGAGATGCCGAGGGACTTCGCGTCGTCATCGAGCAGCGCACCGAGCACCGCGAGCTTGGAGTCGATCTCGACGGTCTGGTCGATCGCGCCGGCCGCCCACAGGCCGGAGAACAGCTGGTTGACGAGGTCATCGGCGATCGCGACACCGACGCCGCCCGACTGCATGAGAGACGCCGACATCGGCGACGGCGTCGCCGCGTACATGCCGCCCTCGCCGCCGGTGACGAGCACCTTGCTGTCGACGGCGAAGAACAGGCCGTCGGCCGAGAGATTCACCTGTGCCGGAGCGACGGTGATCTTCGTCGCGTGACCGAGGAGGTTCGCGTTGAACGGCTTCGCGGTGAGACCCGCGAGCGCCTGGTTCGCCATCGGCGGGACTCTGTCCTGCACGGCCTTCGTCAGCGCCTTCTCGGCGGCCTTGCGGGCCTCGCCCTTCAGCAGCGACTCGATCGCGCCCGGCACGCCGCCAACATCGACCGTGAAGCCGTCGAGCGTGACGGCCGCGGCACCGAGCGAGGTGGTGAGCTTGCCCGCGGAGACCGCGACGCCGAGGTCACCGTCGATGTGCGCCTTCGAGGATTTGACCGTGATGGTCGTGCTGCCGCCGATGCAGGCGACCTTGAAGTTCGCCCGGAGCTTGACGACGACGTTGTCGAGCGTGACGGCGGTGTCGAGCGCGTTCGTCTTCGGAACGAGCGCGACGCCCGCGTTGGTGATGGTGAGGCTCGTGATGTCGATCTTCGCGCCGAGGCAGCCACTGTTGTCGTAGACCGGGTTCATCGTCTGCGCGAGGGCGGTGAAGTCCATCCCCTTGATCGTGGAGCCGAACGCCTGGCCGAGCTTCATGAACGCGGCGGGGCCGACCTTCGCGCCGACCGGTGCGGCCTTCATGCCGTTGCTCGCCTCGAGGTTGCCGGAGAGCACCGCGCGCACGTCGCGCACGTCGTTCGCGCCGCCATCGGTGGCGTGCGTCTCGAGGATGCTGATGCCGGCGGTGACCGGGATGGTCGCGGTGAACGTGCCGTCCTTCGCGGGCACGACCTCGGAGCCATTGATGACGACCTTGACCTTGCGGGGGTCGTTGTCGTCGGTGACCACGCCCGACACCTCGACGGTGTCACCCTGCACGGTGGTGCCGCGCTGCGGCGACGTGATCTCCAGCGTGGGGGGCAGGTCAACACCTGGCTCCGACGCGCAGCCGATCAGCCCACCGAAACAGGAAGCGATCGCGATAGCCCTCATCATGCGCCGCGAGATGTGCACCGTGTGTGCCTGCCTCCGACGCGGTCAGACATTCGGCCAGGTGCCTGGATCGACTGTGCGGATGCCGCACTGCGTGGTCACGAGGGCCGCCACCAGTCGTGCGCAACTAGCCACCCGGCCCCCAGGTCTGCGGTCCCCATGGGGTTTCGGTCCGGGGTGGCGTGAGACCATGCTCGCGCCATGGCCGAACCGCCGCCCTCGGATGCCGACACGCCGTTGCACGTCCCCGAGACCGACACGACCCAGCCGGGCAACGACTCGACGCGCCGCCAGCTCGTACGATCCGAGGACAGGACGCTGGTCCCGGCGGGCACGGCGGCAGCGGCGGTGGTCCTGCCGCCGCCCGGGTACGCGCTCGGGACGCCGATCGGCAAGGGCGGCATGGGCGAGGTGCTCGCGGCTACCGATCTGCGGATCGGTCGCGAGGTCGCGGTCAAGCGGATGATCACGACCGAGCCCGACAGCGAGCAGATCACGCGGTTCCTCCGCGAGGCCCGGATCCAGGCCCGTCTCGAGCATCCCGCGATCGTTCCGGTGCACGAGCTCGGAGTCGACGAGCTTGGCCGTCCGTTCTTCACGATGAAGCGGCTCTCCGGCCAGACCCTGGCGCAGAAGCTCGCGGCCGGTGGCGCATCGCAGAAGGCGGTGCTGCGTGCGCTCGTCGATGTCTGCCTCGCCGTGGAGTTCGCGCACGCGCGCGGCGTGGTGCACCGCGATCTCAAGCCCTCGAACATCATGCTCGGCGACTACGGCGAGACGTACGTGATCGACTGGGGCATCGCCCGCGTGATCGCCGAGGACAGGGGCGAAGGCTCCGCTCAGCAAGGCGACATCTCCACGCTCGATGACGGGTCGACGAAGTCGGGCGCGTTGCTCGGCACGCCGGGCTACATGTCCCCCGAGCAGATCCGCGGTCTGCACGCGACAGCTGCTGCCGATGTCTATGCGCTCGGCGCGATCCTGTTCGAGCTCCTCGCCGGCGAATCGCTGCACAAGCGCGGTCAGGCCGCGGTCGCGACCACGCTCTCGCAGCCGACGCAGTCGCCGCTCGATCGCCGCGCCGATCGCTTGGTGCCACCGGAGCTCGATGCGGTGTGCGTGCAGGCGCTCGCCGAGATGCCGGAGAACCGGCCGCGCGCACGCGACCTCGCCGAGAAGATCCAGGCATACCTCGACGGAGATCGCGATCTCGAGCGGCGCAAGGCGCTCGCCGCCGAGCAAGTGAAGGCCGCGCAGGACGCGCTCGCGTCCAACAAGTCCGACGCGCGTGCCTCCGCGATGCGCCGTGCAGGCCGCGCGATCGTCCTCGATCCGGAGAACGTCGACGCGGCGAACATCGTCTCGGGCCTGCTGCTCGATCCGCCGGCGGCCGACAAGATGCCCGAAGATCTCGCGGCGCGCCTCGAGGAGGAGGACCGCAAGCTCTCGACGGATCGCTCGCGCAAGTTCGTGTGGGCGTATCTCGCGCTCTTCCTCGTCGCGCCGCTCGTGCTGGTGGTCGAGGTCAAGAACTGGTCGCTGCTCATCGCGTTCTACGGGCTCACGGCGCTCGGCGCGCTGTCGGCCGCGTACTTCTCGCGTACCGGACGGCCGAGCTCCGCGGTGGTCCTCGTGATCTCACTCCTGATGTCGCTGACCTTCACGCGCGTCGCCGGTCCGTTCGTGCTGACTCCGGTCATGATCTGCTGCGCGCTCGTCGCGATCACGTCGATGCCACGGATCAACGAGCGGTTTCCGATCGTGATGGGCTGGACCTTGATCGCGGTGATGCTGCCGGTTGTCCTCGAGTGGGTCGGCGCATTGCCAAAGACGTGGGACATCGCCGAGGACCACCTCCGGATCATCTCCGACGTGATCCACACGCGCGGCTGGATCGACGAGCTGGCGCTGGTGTTCGGCAACCTCGTGTTCATGGTCACGGTCGCGGTGATGCTGGTCCTCGTCAATCGCAGCCGCCGCGCGAGCCAGCGCCAGCTGTTCATCCAGGCGTGGCACCTGCGGCAGCTGTTGCCGCACGCGAAGCGAGCCTGGGGCACCCGCGCCGACGCCTGAGTTACGATGGCGCGATGGTCGATGATCGCGACGCCACGGACGAGACAGTCAGACACGCACCGACGCTGAAAGGCGTGGGCGCTTCCGAGGACGTCGGGGTCGCGGAGACCGTCGCGCACACGCCGCCAGCGCCGGCCGATCCGACGGGACCGACGGTGATCGGCCCGTCGGGCCAGAGCTCTGGAAACACCACGCGTCCACTCGGGCCCCGACCGCGATCTGCGAGCACGCCGCCGTCGCTCGCGACCGATCGCTACACGCTCGGTGCGATGATCGGTCAGGGCGGCATGGGCGAGGTCGTGCTCGCGTTCGACGAGCAGATCGGCCGCGAGGTCGCCGTGAAGCGGATCCGCACCGAAACACCGTCGGCCGACGAGCTATCGCGGTTCATGCGCGAGGCACGCGTGCAGGGCAGGCTGCAGCACCCGGCGGTGGTGCCGGTGCACGACCTCGCGCTGGATCCGCGCGGCAAGCCGTACTTCGTGATGAAGCGCCTGCAGGGCACGACGATGTCGGAGCTGCTCGAGCGGGTGCGCTCCGGTAACGACAAGGACGATGAAACGAACACACGGCGGCGCCTGCTGCGCGCGTTCGCCGACGTATGTCTCGCGACCGAGTTCGCCCACTCCGTCGGCATCATCCACCGCGACCTGAAGCCCGCGAACATCATGCTCGGCGACTTCGGCGAGGTCTATGTGCTCGACTGGGGGGTCGCGCGCGCGGTCACCGACGCGGACGACGCCACGGGACCGTCGAAGCAAGACCTGCTTCTCGATAGTGGAGAGACCCGCGCCGGCACCGTGCTCGGCACGCCCGCGTACATGGCACCCGAGCAGCTCGCAGGCGAGCGCGCGGGACCGGCCGCCGATATCTACGCGCTCGGTTGCATCCTCTACGAGATCGCGGCGGGCTCCGCGCTGCACGGCGGCCGGCGCAGCATCACCTCGATGCTGACTCCAATCGACGCGAAGCCGTCCTCGAAGCGCCCGGACTCGCCGCCGGAGCTCGACGCGATCTGCGAGCGCGCGACCCAGCTCGATCCGGAGCAGCGGTTCACCTCCGCTCGCTCGCTCGGCAACGTGGTGCAGGCGTACCTCGACGGCGATCGTGACCTCGCCGTGCGCCGCGAGCTCGCCCATCACCACATCGCCTCGGCGAAGGCGGCCCTCGCACGCGGCAGCGACGAGACCAGCCGCCGCGATGCGATGCGTGCGGCGGGCCGTGCCCTCGCGCTCGATCCGACCGCGTCGGAGGCCGCGGATCTCGTCACGCGCCTCATGCTCGAGCCACCCGCCGAGACCCCCGCGGAGGTCGAAGCGCAGGTCGCGCGCCTCGATACGGAGAGCGCGCGCACGCAAGGCCGGCTCGCGGCGTACTCGATGATCGGCTACCTCGCGTTCGTGCCGCTGCTGTTGTGGACCGGTGTGCGCAGCATGGCGTTCGTCGGCGCGTTCGCTGCGCTGGCGATGGCGAGCGGCATCCAGGTCTGGATGCTCACGCGGGGGGACCGCATCCCGAAGGCAGGCATCTACCTCAACGCGCTGATCAACGCTGCGCTGATCGCGATCGTGTGCCGCATGGTCGGCCCCTTCATCATCGCGCCGACGCTCGTCACCACGACGCTGATGGCGTACGCCGCCCACCCGTCGTTCGGCAGCATCCGCATCGTCGCGACGATCCTCGGCTGCGCGGTCGCGGTGCCCTGGGCGCTCGAAGGCCTCGGCGTGCTCGAGTCGACCTACCGGTTCGCGAACGGCGAGCTCATCCTGTCGTCGCCGGTGATGACATTCTCGGCAGCGCCCGTGCAGATCGCGTTCGCCGCTCTGCTCGTCGCGCTCGTCGCGGTGGTCGCGCTGCTGACCCGGGTCCTCGCCGTCCGCCAGCGCGATGCGACCCGCAAGGTCGAGCTCCAGGCGTGGCATCTGCGCCAGATCCTGCCGACGGCGCCCGCGCACTGAACGATACTGTCGGGATGTCGGGTACGGACGGGACCGATCCAACGCTTCCGAGCAACACCGAGCCGCAGGTCCCAGATCGACCTTCCGTTCGAGGTGAGACCACGTACCAGCTCGGTCAGGTGATCGGCCGCGGAGGCATGGGCGAGGTCCTGCTCGCCCACGACCCGGTGATCGGCCGTGACGTCGCGCTGAAGCGCCTGCGGGGTGGCGCGCCCAGCCAGGAGCTCGTCGATCGGTTCCTCCGCGAGGCGAAGATCCAGGCGCGTCTCGATCACCCCGCGATCGCGCCGGTCCACGATCTCGGGCACGACTCCGATGGACAGCCCTACTTCACGATGAAGCGGGTCGCCGGCACCACGCTCGCCGCGCTGCTCGATGCCGGGACGGAGAAACAGCAGCGCCTGCTGCGCGCGCTGGTCGATGTCGCGCACGCGGTCGAGCTCGCGCACAGCCGCCGGGTGGTTCACCGCGATCTCAAGCCGTCGAACATCATGCTCGGCGACTACGGCGAGGTCTACGTGCTCGACTGGGGCGTCGCGCGCGTGCTCGCCGACACCGACGAGCCATCGGGACCCGACGTGCAATCGCTCGACGGGGAGACGAAGGTCGGCTCCTTGCTCGGCACGCCGGGTTACATGGCACCGGAGCAGGCGCGCGGCGAGGCGGTGACCCCCGCGGCCGACGTCTACGCGCTCGGCGCGATGCTGTTCGAGATCCTCACCGGAGAGACGCTGCACCCGCGCCAGGGCGCGCTCGGCACGACGCTCGAGGGCGTGGATCCATCACCGCGGTCGCGCACGCCTGCACGCAACATCGCGCCCGAGCTCGATGCGGTCTGCGTGCGCGCGCTCGCGATGGATGCGCACGAGCGGCCGAGCTCGCGCGCGTTCGCGACTGCCGTGCAGGCGTACCTCGACGGCGATCGCGATCTCGAGCGCCGACGAGTGCTGGCGAGCGAGCTGGTCGCAGAGTCGCGGGCGGCCAGCGCAGCCGGTGATCAAGCAGGTGCGCTCAACGCAGCGGGCAGGGCGGCGGTCTTCGATCCGGGATCGACCGATGCCGGGAAGCTGATCGTCGAGCTCATCATCGATACCAAGCAGCCGGTGCCTCCCGAGCTACAGAAGGCGATCGCGGCCGATGAGGCCCGCGCCGTCCAAGTGCGCAGCCGGCGCGCCGTGCTGCCGTACCTGTCACTCTTCACGATCTTGCCGCTCTTGCCGTTCCTTCACGTGCGGTCGTGGTCGGCCCTGATCGCGGCGAACATCGCGATCGCCTGCGGCGTGTTCATCGTGTGGCTCAACACCCGCCGCCCGGTGCCGTACGGCCTGACGCTGCTCGTGCACATGTTCGTCGCGGTCATGTTCACGCGACTCACGGGGCCGTTCATCATCGCACCGACCCTGATCTGCGCGATCCTCCTGTCGGCGAGCACGCTGCCGGGATTGATGGAGCGGTGGTGGGCGATCGTCGTGTGGACGCTCGCGTGCGCGACGGTGCCGCTGCTGCTCGAGTGGGTCGGCGTGTTCGCACCCACGTGGCACATGGACGGCACCGGTCTGGTGTCGTACGGCACGGTGTTCACCGCGGGCGAATCGTTCGATGCAGCCGTGCTGATCGCCGGCAACATCTGCGGCCTGATCGTCGTCGGACTGTTTGCCCGCACGATCGGCCGCGACCGCCGCGATGCACAGCGGCAGATCCAGCTGCAGCTCTGGCGCTTCCAGCAGCTCTTGCCGCGTCAGCTCAGCGCGTGACGAGGTAGATGACGCCGGCGGCGATGCCGCCCAGCACGATCAACGCGCCGAGAACGCGGCCCCAGCGCATCTGCTTCTTCGGAGGAGGTGCCATGACGACGCCGAACCTATCACGGACCGCGGGGGATTCAATCCGGCGGGAGAGGATCGTCCTTGTCGCGGAACAGGCGCATGCGCACGCGCTCGTGCTGCCGCGCCTTGTAGGCCTCGTGGCTCGACGCGCCCGACTCGTTGCGCTGTGACGTGGCCTTGTCGCAGATCTGGAACTCCGTCAGCACGAACACCACGTGGCCGATGTCGGCCGGCGTCTCGGAGCGCGGTAGCAGACGCTCGATCCGCAGCGGCAGATCGGCGACGAAGTTCACGATCCGGTACTCGGGACCCGAGAACTCGTTGTAGGGCACCGCCGTCGCCTGGCGCGTGCGCCCCGAGTCCGTGCCTTCCGATCGCTCCGCCTGCGCACGCAGCAGCGCGACCAGGTCGACGAGCTGGTTCACGCTCTCGCCGGGCACGACGTAGTTGAACGGGATGAGCTGCCGCGTCAGCGTGGCGATCATCGGCACGAGGTCCTCGGCCGTCGGCACGATCAACCGGAACCGGAGCTTGTCGTAGATGTTCGCCGCGAGCGTGGAGCGCTTCGCGAGCAGCTTCGTGATGTGCGAGTCGAGGGGCTTTCGGCTCCACTCCCACTCGGCGAGCGGGGCCCCGGCGGCGCGGAGCTGCTCGACGACCTGCATCACCTTCAGCTCGACCTCGCGGAAGATGATCTCGTCGGAGACCGACATCTTCAGCAGCGCCTGGCGGCCGTTGATGTGGTGGATGATGTGCATGACCTTGAGGACGACGCACGCCCACTTCTGGTGAGGGCCGTAGCTCGAGGCGACGAGGAACAGGTCGCGCGCGGGCAGATCAGCGGCGACCTCGTCGGGGATCGCCATCGCGAACGCGCGCGTCAGGTAGTCCACGGCGTCACCGCGGATGTCCTCGAGACGGCCGAGCTCGTCCTCGGACTCGGGGTCGAACTCGTTGAGGCGGAGGAAGCGATCGACCTCGGCGTGGTCGACGAAGCTCAGGCGATGCCAGTCGATGACTGACTCACCGCGGAGCAGCAGGCGCATGGCTTCGACATCCGCGAGCGTGAGCTCCTCGGTGCCGGGCGGCCGCGCGACACGCGGCAGGACGGTGCTGACCACCCGTCCAGTCTATGCTTGCCGGCCAGGCTTTGTCAGTCGCAACGTGGCCGTGAACAGGCTGAGAACACCCAGTCCGGCGAGCACGTTTCCAATCACGGCGAGCATGTACGACCTCTCACTGGAACCAACGCGGCACCATACCGGGTTGTTCCGGACAAATCTTCGCAAGCCTGTGCGAGCGAGTCCAAATTTGTGAGCTACTCCCGACATGCGGTTCGAGTGTGGGCAATGCGGCGCCGCGCTCTCCTTCGAGGGTGTGCGTACGCAGACCTGCCCGTACTGCGCGAGCCCCAGCTTCGTCGAGCGACCTGCGTCGTCGAGCCGACCTGACCCGGTGTTCACCGTCGCGTTCGCCGGTGACGCACAGTGGGCCCGTGCGCACCTGGATCGCTGGATCGGCCGCCGCATGATCATCGCCGATTCCGCGCTCAAGAACGGCAGCGTCGACGAGCTCCGCGGGATCTACCTGCCCGCGTTCCTCTACTCGGCGGTCGCTCGCACTGACTACACCGCGTCGATCGGCGAGCACTACACGGAGACCGAGACCTACACCAAGACCGCCGACGACGGCACGAAGACCACCGAGACCCGGCAGGTCACGCGCACCGAGTTCCGTCCGCTCGCGGGGGTGCACCTCGGCTACATCACCGATGTCGTGGTCTCCGCTTCCGCGGGCCTCGACCACCCCACGTTCGCGCGGATCGAGCCGTTCGAGCTTCGCCAGCTTCGCCGCCACAGCCCGGCGCTGGTCTCCGGCTTCATCCAGGAGGAGTTCTCGCGCGAGGCCGACGAGTGCCTTCGCGTGTCGCGCGGCGCCGCGATCGACGAGGTGGGCGAGGAGGTGCGCCGGTTCATGCCTGGCGACAGTCACGCGGATCTCCACTGGTCGACGAAGGTCGAGTGGGAGTCGCTCGATCCGGTGCTTGTCCCGGTGTGGGTGTTCGCGTTGCGCTACCGCGGCGATCGGCCGCCGCTGCGCGTGGTCGTGAACGGCCAGACCGGCAAGATCGCCGGCAAGCTTCCGCTCTCGTGGTGGAAGATCTTGCTGCTCGTCCTCGGCGCCGCAGCGATCGTGACCGTGATCGTGCTGCTGATCCTTCACCTGCGGGAGCCGCCGCCGTGAGCGCGTGCACGCGCTGCCACGGTCAGCTCGAGCACGGTGATCTGCGCTGCGCGATCTGCGCGCTACCCGCGATCTCGCTGGCGGCCACCGAGCGGCAGGATCGTGCGAAGGTCCTGCGCTGCACCGACTGCAACGCGGCGATCGCGTTCTCGCCCGCCGTGCAGGCACCGCGTTGCGCGTTCTGCGGCGCGACGATGGCGATCGAACAGCTCGTCGATCCGCTGGAGGTCGCGGAGGTGCGGCTGCCGTTCACGGTCGATCGCGCGGCGGCCGAGGCCTCGCTGCGCGGCTGGCTCGGCAACCGCGGCTGGTTCGCGCCGTCGGCGCTGCGCGACGAGGCGGTGCTCGAGTCGCTGACACCGCTTTGCTGGGCAGGCTGGGTGGTGTCCGCGCAGGCGACCGTCGCGTGGACCGCCGATTCCGATGAGGGCGCGAAGCGCTCGGCGTGGGCACCGCACGCCGGGAAGGTGCCGATGCGGTTCGAGTCGATCGTCGTGCCCGCGTCGCGCGGCCTCACGCTCGACGAGTGCCGGAAGTTGATCCCGTACTACGACCTGCGGCGCACCGAGCCGGTCGGCGACGACTTCGTCGAGAGCTTCGATGCGCAGCGCTCCGCGGCGCGCGTGCACGTGCAGCGCGGCATCGAGGCCACCGCGCGCACGCGCGTCGAGCCGCACATCCCGGGCCGCCGCTATCGCAACATCCGCGTCGCCTGCCTGCTACAGGGCCAGACCACGCAGCGGGTCGCGCTGCCCGCGTGGGTGCTCGCCTACCGCTATCGCGGCGCGGCGTATCGCGCGATCGTTCACGGCCAGCGGCCCGAGGTCGTGTTCGGTGCCGCGCCGACCAACTGGACGAGGGTCGCGCTCGTCGTGCTCGGCGCCCTCGCCGTGGTCGCAGCGATCATCACATTCTTCGCGACTCGCTAGGCGCGGGTCATTTCTTGCGGAGCAGATTCCGCGACGCCCACCAGCTCCACACGAGGAGGGCACCGGCGATGCGCGCGGTCCACCAGCCCCACGCGGCGCGTTCGTCCTCGTTGCGGCCCTCGAGGATCACGGCGATCGCGGCGCCGGCGATGCCGACGCCCGCGAAGATGAACTGGTGGCCGAGCCGGTACATGAGCTGTGCCGGCGCCTCGATGTTCTTGAACTTGAGCTGCAGCTCGCCGGAGTGCGCGGCGCGCATGAACTTGCGGATCTCGGCGGGCAGCGCCGTCACCGACATCACGAGGTCCTTCGACGTCTCGACGAGCAGCTGCGACCAGTCGCCCTCCTCGCCGAGCACGAACCGCTCGAGGTACGGGCGGATCACGGTCATTGGATTGAGCGTGGGATCGAGCTCGGTGCACAGGCCCATGAGCAGCAGCAGCGTGCGCTCGAGGACGATGATCTCCTTCGGGATGTGGAAGTTCTCGCTGAGCTCGCGCAGCGAGATGTCCATCTTCCTCAGATCCGCAACGCTCTCGAGACCCTTCTGCGGATCGAACTTGATGTCCTTCAGGTTCAGCGAGTCGAGCGAGATGTTCTCCTGGAACTTCTCGTGGAAGTACTCGATCACCTGCTCGAACACGTTCTCGTTCGCACCGCGGGCGACGAAGCCCATCTGCTTCATCGCGCCGACGATCTTCTTGGTGTCGCGCATCAGCGCGCCCTGGATCAGCTCGATGATTCCCTGGCGGATGTTCGCGGGGATCTCGGCGACCGCGCCGAAGTCGAGGAGCACGATCGTCGGCGGACCATCGGCCGTGGGGCCGGGCCGCACGAGGAGATTTCCGGGGTGCGGATCGGCGTGATAGATGCCGTCGGTGAAGATCTGCTGGCAGTAGATCTCGACGACCTGCCGCGCGAGCTGGCCGCGGTCGAGGTTGAGCTTCTTCACGCCCTGCTTGTCGGTGATCTTGCACCCGGATTCGAAGTGCGTCACGAGCACGCGCGCCGTCGAAAGCTCGTCGACGACCTTCGGGAATGCGACGTCGGTGCGGCCCTCGAAGTTCCGCGCGATCTCGCGCGTGTTGTCGGCCTCGGCGCGGTAGTCGAGCTCCTCCATGATGATCGCGCGGATCTCGCGATACAGCTCGTCGAGGCCCTGGTACGGGACGAACCAGCCGATGATCCGAAAGATCCGGCGCAGCGTGAGGAGGTCGCGGCGCACGACCTCCTCGATGTCGGGGTACTGGACCTTGACCGCGACCTTCTGCCCGTTGTCGAGCCGCGCGATGTGGACCTGACCGATCGATGCCGACGCGATCGGCCGCATCTCGAACTGCGCGAACAGCTCGCCGGGCTTTCTGCCGAGCTCCTCGCGTAGTCGCGCCTCGATGTCGGCGTAGGGTCGTGGCGGCACGGCATCCTGCAGTCCCTCGAGCTCGCGGCGGAACTCCTCGGGTAGGAAGTTCGTCATGATGCTGATCAGCTGCCCGACCTTGATGAACAGGCCCTGCAGCTCGATGATCGTGCGCTCGATGCGTCGCGCGTTGCGGAGGTTGACCTCGCGCAGCTTGTGCTCGACCCACGCGGGAGAGTGGAAGCGCGCCCGGAACCGGAACCAGAGGTAGCTCCAGATCACGCGCCAGGTGGTCCAGTACGCGCGCCAGCTGCGGATCCGCAGCGGTGGGCGCTTCGCTTCCTTCTCGTTGTGATAGCGGCGCGACTGATGCGCGAGCGCGCTGACGGAGTCGCCCGCAGAGATCGTGGGGATCGGCTGCGATTCGGTGAACGGCGGCGGGCCATCATCCGCCTCCTCACCCTTTCGCGCTGGCTCCGCCATATGGGGAGGATACCTTGATCCTCGGGCGGATCGGGGGTACCCCAGTTAGATGACCGACGAGGACGACGCTTCGCCACCGAAGGACGACAAGGACGTCCTTCCGGAGACCATCCGGCAGCGCCTCGAGAGCCTGGTGCCCGAGCTCGTGAAGAAGACGTTCGCCGCGGGGATGGGAGCGGTGTTCTCCACCGAGGAAGGCATCCGCAAGCTCGCTCGCGAGAATCTCCCCGAGATGGCCGGCTACATCGCCTCGTCGGCCGACGGGGCCAAGGACAAGGTGTTCGAGGTGATCGCTCGCGAGACGCGCGAGTTTCTAGGGACGCTCAACCTGACCGAGGAGATCGCAAAGATCCTCACGACCCTGTCCTTCGAGATCAAGACCGAGATCAGGTTCATCCCGAACAGCGAGCGCCTCACCGGCGCCGAGCCCGACGTGAAGGCGTCGGTCCGCCTCAAGCGGAACGACAAGGTCATGGAAGACAAGGACAAGGATAAGGATAAGGACGAGAAGGACGACAAGGACGCGCCCCGCGACAGCCGGTCGCGCCTGCGGTTCTGGCGCCGCGACGGCAGCCCCGAGAGTGACGGCGGCGACAACGGCGAAAAGTAGAGTTCGCGCCCGCCTCCATGGTGGGTGGTAGAATTATCGCGATGGGCCGGACGACACCCGCAGTTCTGGGGGTCACGTTTCTGTGCAGCTGCGCGCAGCTCGCCGGGATCGAGGAGACCAGCTCCGGCTCTCCGGATCGCGTGACCCTCACGGTCGAGCGCGTCTCGATCGGCGCGACGGTCGTCCGCGCGCCGATGGACCTCAGCGGCCTCGCCGCGCAGTACCTCGTGCCCGACGACGCCGAGCCCGATGGCCTGCGCCGGGTCGACACCGAGCTGCTCCAACCCGACACGTGGTCGGCGGCGATCAAGTCTCCCGCCGCACCGCCGGTCGTGTTCGACCTCCCCACCGATCCAGCGGTCTCGCGCCATCAGTACGACTTCGACCTGCGCAACCTCTACACCCTGTTCTCGCGCCTGGAGCATCCGAACCCCGAGCCCGCACCGATGGGCGCGATGCTCACGGTCCGCTCGATGCTTCCCACGCCGTATGCGGCAACCGAGTCGTTCCAGCTCTACACGCTGGGTTCGTGGAACATCCGTGGCTTCAGCGGCGCGGAGCTGCCGGTCGTCGGCGACATGGTGTTCGGGCCGCAGGCGTTTGCGTTCTCGTCGATGTCGAGCATCACGGGCCGGCCGCTCGAGAAGATCACGACGGCCGACGCGGTGATGTTCCTGCGTTACCTCGGCAGCCGGCTCACGGGCGTGATGGAAGCCGCTCCGTTCGATCAGACCGGCACCGACACGATCACGGGCACGCTCACCAACGTGCCCGCCGATCAGCAGCTCAAGGTCATGCTCGGCCCCCCCGCCGCGGTCGCCGCACGCTTCGCGCCCGCACGTCCGGCGGTGCCGAACCTGTCGATGTCATGGACGCTGCGCGCCGCGCCTGGCTACGAGATCGGGAACGACAACGGACCGATGCTGCACCAGGCCCCGGTCGTCATGGCCGATAGCGGTGCAGTCGATGTGATGTACGGGAACCCGTTCGTCTCGAAGGGCTGGCCGACGGTGCTGACCTGGTCCGCATCCGCATCGCGGTCCTACACGCCCGCGGGTCAGGCGCTGCCGGTCGGCCTCAACGCGGGCCTCGCTCAGATCGTGCAGCCCATGACGGACCAGGTGCTCGACCTTCCCGCCGGTCTCCCCGAGGTCATCTCGATCGACAATCGCCCGCTGTCGAGTGACGGCGCGATGATCCCGAAGCCGACGCTCCCGGTGCGTGTGACCTTCGCGTCCAGCATCACCAGCAACACGCTCTACCAGGTGACGCTCTACCAGCTCGTGCCGAACGCCGCTGGCACCGCGCTCGTTCCGAAGCACATCCTCGGAACGACCGGACTCGAGCCCGACTTCACGCTGCCGCCGGAGCTGTTCATGCCGGGCACGCTCTACATGCTCCGCGCGACCTGCCTTCAGGGTGGCCATCCCGACGCCGCCGACGGTGATCTCCGTGCGCGTGGCCTGCCGCTCTCGTACGGCTACCTCGACTCCGGCGTGTTCTCGGTGATGCCATGAAGCTCGCCATCTCGCTGACGCTCGTCGCGGCGCTGTCGAGCACCGTCTCCGCCGACAAGGCCGACACGCTGTTCAAGAAGGCGAAGAAGCTGCTCTCCGAGAAGCGTTACGCCGAGGCGTGCAAGACCTTCGAGGAGGTGGTCAAGCTCGACAAGACCGCGCTCGGCGGTCTGCTCAACGCCGGCAAGTGCTACGAGGAGTGGGGCCGGCTCGCGCGCGCGTACGACTGGTACGAGAAGGCGCAGGTCATCGCGGCCGAGCAAAAGGACGATCGCGCCGACAAGATCAAGGCGCTCGTCGAGGAGCTCGACACGAACGTCCCGCGGCTGACTCTCAAGATCACCGACGGCGCCGACCTCCAGGTGCTCGCCTCGATCACGCTCGATGGCAAGCCCTTCGATCAAGGCTTGCTCGGCAGCGAGATCCGCGTCGACCCCGGGCCGCACGTCATCGAGTACATCGTCGACGGCAAGAAGAAGAAGAAGATGGTGCCCGTCGAGCGTGGCGGCTCCTCCGAGATCCTGCTCGACCTCCCGAAGGGCAAGCCCATCCCCGATGGTCCCGAGGACAAGGACAAGGATCCTGTCGTGCCGGAGGCGCCCACGCCCCCCGGTCGCAACCAGCGCATCGCCGGCATCGTCGTCGGCTCCGCCGGCGTCGTCGCGGTCGGGGTCGCGAGCGCGCTGACGCTCTCCGCGCGCGGGAAGTGGAAGGACGCGATCGACGAGCACTGCATGGGCTCGACCTCGATGTGCGATCCGACGGGCCTCGACATCACGGCCGATGCGCGCAGCCGCGCGAACAAGATGACGATCGTCGCGATCGTCGGGGGCGCCGCGATCATCGGCGGCGTCGTGCTGTACCTGACGGCGCCGAGCAGCGAGACGGCCGTGCGCATCACGCCCGTCGTGACCGACGACGGAGCTGCGGTGTTTCTCGGCGGCGGCTTCTAGCGACGCGTTCCCGCGATCGGCCACAGCACGAACGTGAAGACGCCGGGATCGAGAGCAAGGCACGCGATCGCGAAGTAGGGCCGGTCGATGGCGAGGAACCCGAGCATCCCTGACACGCCGCCGACGAGCAGGATCATCGAGCTGCGCGTTCGACGGCTGAGCCAGCGCACCAGGATGATCCAGTTCACGAGGCTGCACGCCACGAAGGCGGCCAGGCAGAGATAGAACACCAGCGTCGTCATGGGGTTCGTGCTCCTCAAGGTAGCGCCGCCCATGCGATCCGGCACGCGGTGCTGCTC
>JACCRC010000009.1 GCA_013813765.1 Deltaproteobacteria bacterium
CCTCTCGCTTCGCGGGTACGGGCGGAGGCGCCGTCGACGAAGAAACCTGTTTCATCCGCGTGTGCTCGAGGCCGGCGAGCATCGCGCCGACGCCGCTCTCGCTCCACGGTTCGCGCGTGAACGCCCACTCGACCCACCGACGGATCTCGCGCGCATCGACACGCCCGATCTCGTCGGCAACGCCGCGCAGCGCACGGCCCATCGCCGCCGCGTTCTGCCAGCGCATCTCGGGATCGCGCTGCAGCGCGGTGAGCACGATGTCGTCGAGCTCGCGGGTGACGCGCTTCTCGTGGCGCGACGGCGGCTGGATCAGCAGCTCGCGCACCTTCTGGATCGTGTCGACCTCGGTCTCGGCCTTGAACAGCCGGTGGCCGGTGAGCATCTCGTGCGCGACGACGCCGACCGCGAACAGATCCGCGCGCGCATCGAGCTTGCCGTGGGTGTACTCGGGCGCGACGTACGCGAGCTTGCCCTTGATGTAGCCGGCCTGCGTCTGCACGCGCGAGCGCGCCGCCTTCGCGATGCCGAAGTCGATCAGCTTCACCGTGCCGGTGTTCGACACGATGATGTTCGCGGGCGAGACATCGCGGTGGATGAGCCGCAGCGGACGGCCGAGCTCGTCGTTCAGGTTGTGCGCGTGATCGAGCGCTTCGCAGAGCTGGATCAGGATCTCGACGATGATCGGCAGCGGAATCGCACCAGCGGCGGTGCGCGACTGCCGCATCACCGCGTCGAGCGTGGGGCCCGCGACGAGCTCCATCGCGATGTAGTAGATGCCGTTCGCTTTGCCGAGCTCGTAGGTCTGCGCGATGTTGTCGTGGCGGAGCAGACGCGTGAGCCGCGCTTCCTGCACGAACGACTCGACGAAGTCGCGGTCGTCGCACAGGTGCTGCCACAACCGCTTGAGCGCCACCACACCGCCCTCGCCATCGATGCGCGACGCGCGGTGGACCGACGCCATGCCGCCCTCACCCAGGCACTCGTGCACGTGGTACGCGCCGAACCGCTCCGGCCCTTCGGCGCGCGGCAGCTTCTGGACCCTCGGCTTCTCCTCGAGGATGGCCGGGTGCTGCGAGGAGGCGCGGGCCCGAAGCTTGACGCGGGCGACCGGCATCGACTCGCGCATCGCTGCGAGCTCGTCGTGGTCGTCCTGGCGGTTTGCCCTCGAACGTGAGCGTGCAGCGGGTGCTCGCATGGTCGTTGTTCAGGTTGTGCGCAAACCGCCTTCACGACCACACGGAGCTGTTCGCTTGCGCTAACAGCGCACCCGCGTGCGGTTGCCGCACAGCGGCGGAACTACGCGAGATCCATCCGTGCGCTCGCTGTCAGGAGCCGGCTCAGTCGGCCAGAGCGCCGTCGGCGACCCAGCGCTTGATCTCGCCGCGCTCGCGCGGGGTCATGTTCGTTTTGTTGTTGAACGGCATGTTCTGCTGGTCCACCACGCGCAGCCGGATCGCCTTCGCGTTGACCTGGATCTGCCGCGGCGAGTCGAGCCGGAGGCCGCCCGGTGGAGACGTGAACATCTCGTCGGACGGCTTCGCGCTGTGGCAGGTCACGCAGCGCGTCGCGATGATCTCCTGCACGCGCGCGAACTTCACCGGCATGTCGACCGCATCGACCGGACGCGCATCGATCCGCGTGACGATCATGAGGCCCGCGATCGCGAACGCACCCGACGCCACCGCCGGACCGAGCCACGCCGCGGTCGCGAGCTCGCGTCCGTTGCCGCGGTAGCGGATGTTCATGAAGTGGCGGATGCCCGCGCCGCCGATCATCACGAGGATCAGGATCAGCCAGTTCAGCGGATGGCTCGTCGCGGCGCCGAAGTGGTTCGACACCATGATGAACAGCAGCGGGAAGGTCAGGTAGTTATTGTGGATGCTGCGCTGCTTCGCGCGGATCGAGAACGTCGGGTCCTGCTCCCTGCCCGCCTTCGTCGCGTTCACCAGCTCGTGCTGCGACGGCACGATCACCATCCACACGTTGCCCGTCATCAGCGTGCCGATCACGACGCCCGCCTGCATGTACGTGGCCTTGCCGCTGAAGAACTGCGAGAAGGCGAAGATCGATCCGAACAGCAGCAGCAGCGACACGACTGTCGTCGCCCGCGGGTTCGACTCGCCGACGGTCTTCCACATCGCGTCGTAGATCAGCCACGCGACGAAGATGATCGAGATGCTCATCACGACCGCCACCGTGCGATCGACGTCGTGCACGCTCGGATCGACGAGGCCTGCCGCCCCGTTCATGTAGTAGACGATCACGAACAGGCAGATGCCCGTCACCCACGTCGTGAAGTTCTGCCACTTGAACCAGTGGAGGATCTTCGGCATCTCGCCCGGTGCGAGGAGCTTCTTCTCGACGTCGTAGAACGCCCCGGAGTGGAGCATGAAGATCTTGCCCTGCGAGAGCTCCGACTGTCCTGCAAACTTCTCGAGGTTGCGATCGAGCCAGTTGAACAGCATCGAGTTGCCGACCCACATGATCCCCGCGATCAAGTGCGCCCATCGGAAGATGACGTCGGCGAGACCGTGGAGATCCAAGGCAACGCGAGTATAGACTCAAGCGCAGATGCGCAAGCTCCTCGCCGTGCTGATCGTCCTCGCCGGGTGCCCCGAAGGGAAGGAGGACTACGAGAAGGAGAAGCCCAAGTCCGAGGCCGAGCGCAAGCCGCCGCCGCCGCCTGCGAAGAAGAAGGCAAAACCGCCCGCCGACCTTGGCAAGTGCGAGCTGACCGTGACCGGTCAGATGCAGGCCGAGCAGACCGTCGTCGGCGGCAAGCAGGCGACCAACGTCTCGTACTGGTACACGCCGGAAGAGCGCAAGAACATGATGGGCGTCGACGGCTACGTCATCAGCTGCTCGGGCGAGAAGTTCCGCTTCCAGATCCTTCCTGGCGGCGGCACGCCCGACGGGATGCCGTTCGCGCCGAAGAAGTTCACGTTCACCAAGGGCAAGAGCGATGGCGCGAGCGTGATGGTCGCGTTTGGTCAGGCGACGATGAGCGACGCGACCGGTACGGTCGACATCACCGAGCTCGACAACCGCCACATCGCGGGCACGGTCGATATCTCCGGCAAGATCGTTCCCGGCAACAAGCAGATCAAGGTCACGGGCTCGTTCAACTACATCTGCCCGGGCCTCTCGGCCTGCGACTTCGGCGAAGTGACGAACTGATCAGAACGCGTAGCCGATGCGCAGGTAGCCGGTCGGCTGCGGCACGTCGCTCTGGTACTCGCCCGAGTCGGTCATCGGCTGCCGGTTCATGTTCCGCGTACCGCCGAGCGCGACCGCGAAGTTGAGGCCGGAGTCGAACGTCCAGTGCCAGCCGAACACCATCGACGGCCCTGCGTGCGTGTGCGCGACGGGCGTGGAATCGCCATCGCCGAACAGATCCCACGGCGTCTCCTGCGTCTCCTGGTAGATGAAGCCGGGCTCGATGAACGGACCGGAGAACGCGCGGCGGAAGTAGATCGGCATGCTCGCCGCGAGCTCGTGACCGGTGGTGCGGCCGAAGAACTCGTAAGCGAAGAACTCGACGTTGCCCCGCAGCGTGACGTGCTCGGACACCTTGCCCTGCACGGATAGACCGTAGAAGCCGACGAGGAAGCCGATCGGATTCGTCGAGATGTTGAAGCGCTTGGGGTCGACCTTCACGTACTCGTGGCGTTCGCCGACCTTCACCAGGCTGCCGTTGATGTGCGAGACGTTGTTCCAGTCATCGGTCTGCGGGGCGGGCTGCGCGAACGCAGCGGTGGCGGCAGTCAGGACGCCGACGACGGTGACGATGCGAAGCATGTCCGTCCATGGAGCAGCTTCGGTGCCACGGTCCGACCGCCGGCAAACACCTGACCTTGCTCGCGGTTCACGATTGCCAGCGGCGAGATCCTGACACCGGCCGCGCGACCTTCATCAACCCCAGGCGCGCCGGATGGCCTCGGCGATGCCGCCGCCAGTGCCGGCGATCGCCTCGAGGCGGTCGGTCGCCTTCGCGCTGACGTGCTCGGGTGCGCCGCCCATCGCGAACGAGCGGCCGGCGACCTCGAACATCGGCACGTCGTTGACCCAGTCGCCGATCGCGACCGCATCCGCGGTCGTGCAGCCGATCATCGCGCACAGCTCCTTGAGTGCGGTGCCCTTCGACGGACCGGCCGCGCGCACGAGCACCGCGAACTTACCGGGGCACTGGCTGACAGCAAAGCTGACGGAGAACAGGCGCTCCGAGTGACCGCGCAGCACCTCGTGAGCGGCGGAGACTTGATCCGCATCACCGATCGCAACCGCGGCGATCGGCTCGTTCTGCCACGCCAGCTCTTCCTCGACGACCATCAGGTTGGGCGACCACGTCTTCACGTACCCGGCATATGGCGCGCCTCCGTGGTCGTGGTGAATGCCGCCGGAGTCGAACACGAATGTCGAGAGTCCGTGCGCACCGACCGTATCGCGCAAGACGCGCCGGATCTCGAGGTCCATCGGGTGGTGCGCGAGCGTGGTGTTGGAGGCGAGCTCGACCAGGTGGCTGCCCTCGACGCATGCGATCGCACCCTCGATGGCGCACGCGCGGGCTGCCTCGACAGCGCCGGATTGCAGGCGCCCGGTCACGATCGTGACTGTGACACCCGCGCGCTGTAGCTCGCTGATCGCGGCGATATCGCGCTCGTCCACGGAGTGGTCGCTGCGCAAGAGCGTGCCATCGAGGTCGAGTGCGAGCAGCCGGTACGCCATGAAGTACCCGTTATACCGGGCTTATGGCGATCTAGCTCGTCGGGATCAGGGAACCTCGCAGACGACGGGCGCCATGGCCCCCTTCGTGCACCACCTGGGGTAGGCGAGGTGCTCTATGAAGGCTCCGAAGGTCTCCGAATTCATGACGAAGCAGCCGGCGTGCGTGACGCCGAGGACGCCGGTCGAGCAGGTCGCACGTTTGATGAAGGAGTATGACTGCGGCGCGATTCCGATCGTCGGCGACGACACGTTTCCGATTGGAATCGTCACGGACCGCGACATCGTCATTCGCGCGATCGCCCTCGGCAAGGACCCGAGCTCGCTGACCGCCGGCGACATCATGACTGCACCCGCGTCGACGATCGTCGAGAACGCGAGCCTCGACGATTGCCGCGAGGCGCTCGAGCTCGCGCAGATCCGACGCATCATCGTCGTCGATCGCAGCGGACGCACGACCGGCATCGTCTCGCAGGCGGACCTCGCCAATCATCTGAAGAAGAAGCACGCGGGCGAGATGCTGCGCGCGATCTCGAAGCCCGAGCCGAAGCTCCGCGCTGCGACCGAGGCCGCTGCGGATGCGGTTGCCGATCGTTAGCGAGGGTCAGGCAACACCCGCCTCTTGACGTGGCGTCAGTAACTTTCTGCTGTAAGGTTCAATCCGATCATGCTCACGAGACCCCGACGAGTCCTGCTGATCGAGGATGACCCCGATAGCGCCGAGGTCATGACCGCGATGCTGACGATGCTCGGGCATCACGCGATCGCAGCCACGTGCGGGGCGGCCGGGCTCGCTCGCGCGCAGGACTTCGATCCGGACGCAGTCCTGATCGATCTCGGGCTACCGGATATGGATGGCTGCGATGTCGCCAGGCGGATCCGCACCGACGCTGGTCGTCGCGCGCCCCTGCTGATCGCGGTCACCGCGTACTCGATGCCGCGCGACTACGCGCGTACCGCGGCGGCTGGCTTTGCCCACCACGTGGTCAAGCCGCCATCGATGCATGCGCTGGAATCGCTGATGAAGCGGCGCACTGTCGCTACGCACTGCCGGCGCCGAACGGATCCGCCGTCTCGCGAGACACTAGCGGCGATGACCGCAGGCGCTGCTCGCTAGCGCCGCGGATCCTCTTCAGCAGCGCTTCGGTGGTGAACGGCTTCGGCAAGTACTCCACGTCGCCGAGCGTGACGCGATCGATCTGGCGGCCCGCGCTCATCACGACCACCGGCACGCTGGAGATCTCGACACGCTCGCGCTGTGCGACCCGGAACTCGTAACCGTTCATCACCGGCATGTCGAGGTCGAGCAGGATCACGCTTGGAGCAGGGATGTGCTCGAGCTCGCTGAGTGCCTGCTCGCCATTCTCACACGTGATCGATTTGTACCCGCGGCGCTCGAGGATCTCCCGCAACAGCTCGCGTGTATTCACGTCGTCGTCGACGATGAGGATCGAGGGTTCGCTCATGGAGTCAGCTCCTCGGTAGCACGTCGATTCCGGAGCACTCTCGACAAACTCGTTGCGCTTCATACGGACATTCGCGTGATCGACATCGTGTGATTCATGCGTTGTTGACGACATCGTATGGATGGCGCAAGAAGGTGTGGGGGGCGATCATGGCAAACGTTCAGAAGAGCCCGGGGCTCGTCGCAATGCTGCGCAGTGCGGTTCGCGCGTATCGTCATCGATACGACGTGCTGACCGCTGGGACATGTGACGCCGGGTCGCTCCGGAAGCTGCAACACGAAGTTGTTCGCGCCTATGTCGAGGCACAGCGGCTGTTCGTTTCGATCCAGAGTGGAACTCTCGCGCAACTGCGTGCGGACGTGACTCCGGATGCAAGTCGACGCGCTCGCTCCCTCGAGCTGTACGAGGACGTTGGAACGCTGCACGATCTGATGACGCTGATCAGTGGGCGGATCGCCACGCTCGATCGCGCCCGCCGCAACTGATCAGTCGATCACGCCCGCCGCGCCAGCTTCACGGTCAGCGGCCAGCGGATCGTCCGGCGCTTTGCGTCGGACCACGTGGCCCGCAGCGCGCGGTCCACAGCGTCGAGCGGACCGGTGCCGCGCGCCGCGATCATCTTCACCGTCGCGGACCACGTCGTCAGGTAGCCGACGAGCTCGTCGCGCGTCCACGACGCTGACATCTCGAGCGGCGGCGCTTCGACGGCAGGCCACGGCAGCACGAGATCGCGGTAGCCGGTCTCGACGTGCGCACGCTCCTTCGGCCAGTACGGTCCCGCGTCGTCGGAGTAATAACGCTGGATCACGGTGTCGGCGTCCGCGCCCTCGACGTGCAGAACGCCGTAGCTCACGAGCGCGATCAGGGCGCCGGGAACCGCGATGCGCTCGACCTCGGCGAGGAAGCGCGGCATGTCGAACCAGTGAGCGGCCTGCGCGGCAACCACCAGCGCGATGCTCGCAGCGGGTAAGCCACTCGCCTCCGCGGGCGCGCATCGGTACTCGACGCCCGGGGCCGGCCTCGCAGCATCGAGCTGCGCCTGCGCGGGGTCCGTGGCGATCACGCGCGTGAACCGCGCGGCGAGCGCCACCGAGAGCTGGCCGCTGCCGCAGCCGACGTCGAGCGCCGTGCCCGGCGGTGAACGATCCGCGAGCACGTCGACAAGGGCGGCTGGATAGTGCGGCCGATATGCCGCGTACTGTGCGGCAACCGTCGAGTAGTGATCGGCGAACGTCATCGGGGTGGGATGCCGCGAGTGCCTCAGCGGTAGCGCGCTTGCACGCCAATGCCGGCTTCGAGCTCGAACCGCCACCAGCGCGAGAACGTCATGGTCTCGCCGACGAACGCGTAGAAGCCGTAGCCGCGCTCGAGATCGAGCCACACGCCGGAGAGGTTACGGACCCCGATGTCATTGCCGCGGCTCTTGCCGCCGGCCTCTTCGTAACCCGTGAAGTCGAACACGACCTGTGCGGTGGTGAACAGCTTCGTCGTCTTCGCGTCGCTGAAGAAGAACCGAGCGCCCGGCGAGACGTGGAACACGTTCGGCCCGGTCTTGCCGGTGCCGGCGAACGAGTCGAAGTCGCCCTCGACTCCGAGCCGGAACTCGGCGACCAGATCGATCTTGCGCGCGACTCCGTAGCCGAGCTCGAGATCGAACGCGAACGGAGCGCGACCCGTGCACACCGCGGCGTTGCCACTCGCCGTCGAGTTGTCGGTATCGCCGCAGTAGTTGCCCTTCGAGTAGGGGACGATCGTGCGGTATCCGAGCGCCACGCGTAGCGACGCCTGGAACATGCCCTCGTGGGTGTACGTCAGGTTGTCGGGGCCGACCGGCCCTCCTCGCGGGGTCGACCGCGTGGGGGGGCTGCCTTCCTTGGCAGGCGCCAGATCGTCCGCCGCGACCGGACTCACGGCGAGTAAGACCAGGGCCAGGACCCCCAGGTGGCCACACATCTCCGGGACGCTAACACGCCCGACGGAGACGGTGGCCTCTGGGAGCCCCCAGCGCTACCTTCCGCGGGTGGTACGTGCACCCCGCTCCGGGCCGACCCGCCGCCGTCTGCTCGGCGGTGGCCTGGCCGCCGCGATCCTCGCGCTCACCGGAAAACCGGCGCGTGCGATCGGGCCGGGCGCGAAGTTCCGCTTCGGCCAGCTGCAGCTCGGCGCGCAGTGGAAGAACCCGCGGCCCAGCGCGCTGCGGCGCCTGGGTTGGGAGATCGAGAAGCGCACGTCGATCGACGTCCAGCTCGAGCCCGCGATCGTCACGCCGCAGAGTGACAACCTGCACGAGACGCCGTTCCTCTATCTCACCGGTGACCGCGAGCTCGAGCTGCCGAGCGCGGCCGGCATCGAGAGCCTGCGCCGGTTCCTCACCTTCGGCGGCTTCCTGCTGATCGATTCCGCCGAAGGCTCGACCGACGGCGCGTTCGACGGCTCCGTGCGGAAGCTGATGTCGGCGGTGTTCCCGGCGGTCGGTGCGCAGAAGAGCCTCGAGATCGTGGCCAGCGATCACGTCGTCTACAAGTCGTTCTACCTGCTCGACAAGCCGCTCGGCCGGCTCGCGATCTCGCCCGCGATGGAAGGCATCATGCGCGACGGCCGCATCGTCGCCGCGTACGTGTCGAACGACATGGGCGGCGCGTGGACGCGTGACGACTTCGGCAACTACGACTTCCGGTGCGAGCCGGGCGGCGAGCGCCAGCGCGAGCTCGCGTTCCGCATGGGCGTGAACCTCGTGATGTACGCGCTCTGCCTCGACTACAAGGCCGATCAAGTTCACGTCCCGTTCATCATGAAGCGCCGCCGGTGGAAGCCAGATGACGGTGCGTCGCTTCCCGACAAGAGCAAGCCGTGAACATCGTCTTGTTCTCGTCGCTCGTCCGGTACTGCCTCGCGGGGGCGTTCCTCGTGCTCATGATCGCGACCGTGCTCGCCGTGCGCCGTGGCAAGGGCGGCCTCGGTGCCGCGCTCGGGGTCGCCGCGATGCTGTCGGGTGGTGCGCTTGCCGCCGAGGCGCTCGTCGCGCTGACCGTGCGGCTCGCCGCGCCGGGCGCAGCCGACTTCAACGAGTACCGCTGGGTGATGCTCGCGCCGTGGGGACGCATCGGCCTCGGGCTCGGTGCCGGTGCGGTGATCGGAATCGTCGCGCTGTCGTGGCGCGCGAGCCGCGGTGCGCCGGCCTGGCGCCGCGCCACGATGATCGGCCTGCGCGCAGGCGCCGCCGTCGGTGCGCTCGTCGTGTTCCTGCAGCCGGCCGTCGAGCTCCGGCAGGTCGCGCGCGAGCCGAACCGGATCGCGATCCTGATCGACGACTCGCGCTCGATGGGCCTCGCCGAGGCCCCCAATGGCCCCACGCGCATCGAGCGCACGCGGCAGCTGATCGAGAATTCGAAGGCGACGCTCGCCACGTGGGAGCAGAACCACAAGATCGACTACTACACGTTCTCCGAGACGGTCTCGCCGACGTCGCCCACGGGTCTGATCAACAACACGGCGCAGGGCAAAGGCACGCTGATCCGGAAGGCGCTCGAGACGATCCGCAGCCGGTACGAAGGACGCGACCTCGCCGGCATCGTCCTGATCTCCGACGGTGCCGCGACCGGCGGCTTCGTCGAAGACTCCGGCGACGGCGCCGTGCGCGACTTCCTGCGTTCGCTCGACACGCGCGTGCACACGGTGTGGGCTGCGCGCGAAGGCCTCAAGGACGTCGCGGTCGCGAAGGTCATGGCCGACGAGTTCGCGTTCGTGCGCACCGTCGTACGGATCGACGCGATGATCCGGACGACCGGCATGCCGGCAAGGCAGATCCCGGTGACGCTGTCGACGGACGGCCAGCCGCTGCGGCAGAAGCTCGTCGATCTGCCGTCGGGCGACCGCGAGGTGAAGGTCACGTTCGAGGTCACCCCGCCGCGCGTGGGCCGCTACGTGTACGAGGTCTCGGTGCCGGTCGCCGCTGGCGAGGCGGTCACCACGAACAACACGCGCAGCTTCGTGGTCCGCGTGATCCGCGACAAGATCCGCGTGCTGCAGGTCGCGGGGCAGCCCGGCTGGGATGTGCGCGCACTGCGCCAGATGCTGAAGAGCAACCCGAACGTGGATCTGATCTCGTTCTTCATTCTGCGCACGCAGGACTCGATCTCGCTCGTCCCCAACGACGAGATGTCGCTGATCCCATTCCCCAC
The DNA here is from genome assembly GCA_013813765.1 of Deltaproteobacteria bacterium. Classification (GTDB taxonomy): domain Bacteria; phylum Myxococcota_A; class Polyangia; order Haliangiales; family Haliangiaceae; genus JABFXX01. The sequence continues at coordinate 10,370 of JACCRC010000009.1, forward strand.
GCGCGAGCTGTTCGAGCAGGAGCTGCCGAGCTTCGACCTGATCATCCTGCAGAACTTCGAGTTCCTGCCGTACGGAATCGGCGACTACCTCGAGAACATCCGCAGCTACGTCGATGGCGGCGGTGGCTTCGCGATGCTCGGTGGCGGGGCATCGTTCACCTCCGGCGGATACTTCGGCACGCCGGTTGCGGCGGCGCTGCCCGTCGAGCTCTACGGCCCCTTCGACAAGGGAGCCGTGCTCGATACCGCGAAGTTCGCGCCGCAGCTGACCGATGCCGGCACGATGCATCCGGTGACGTCGCTGCGCTACTCCGCCGGCGACAACCTCGCGACGTGGAAGGCCCTGCCGCAGCTCGAGGGCGTGAACCTCATCGCCGCCGCGAAGCCCGAGGCCACCGTGCTCGCGACGCACCCGAAGCTGAAGACCCGCAACGGCAAGCCGATGCCCGTCATCACCGCGATGGACTACGGAAAGGGCCGCTCGCTCGCGGTCACCACCGATTCCGTGTGGCGCTGGGGCTTCGTCGCAGCGGCGCGCAGCGGCGACAACGGCCGCCAGTACACGAAGTTCTGGGAGAACGCGATGGGCTGGCTGATCCAGGATCCCGCGCTGCACAACCTCCACGTCGATAGCGATGCCGTCGAGTACACGCCCGGTCAGCCCGTACGCGTCACGGTGCGGCTCGTCGGCCGCGACTACCAGCCGCTGCCCGGCGGCGCGGTGGCGCTCGTCGTCAAGCGTGGCGCGGATCCGAACCGCGCCGAGCAAGTCGCGACCGCGAAGGTCACGGTCGGTGACGATGGAACCGTGGTTCACGAGCTCGGCAGCGCGGTCACGCTGACCCCCGGCGTCTATCGCGTCGAGGCGAAGGCGAAGATCGCAGGCCGCGACGTCGAAGCGACCGACATCTTCCTCGTCCGCGAAGGCGGTACCGAGCTCGATCGCCCCACCGGTGATCCCGCCACCCTCGAGTCGATCGCGACGACGACGCGCGGCTCGTCACTCGGCCCGATCGACAAGCTCCCCTCGGATCTGGAGCTCGATCCCCCTCGGATCGTCCGTGTGGACCGCCGCACCGACGTCGAGCTCTGGAGCCGCCCCGGTCTCCTGATCCTGGTCATCGGCCTCCTCGGACTCGAGTGGCTCTTGCGCCAGCGAAGTGGCTACTTGTAGAAGGAATCCCGCATGGCTCTCTCCATCGACAGTCTCGTCACGGATCTCATGTTCCAGTCCAACTCGGCGATCGATCAGCAGAAGCTGATCGAGGGCCTCGGTGGTCAGGAGGTCCTCGAGACCAAGCAGCTGCTCGACGTCGATCGCCTCGATCCGCGCGCCGAGATGGAGCTGTCGCCCTCGATGCCGTTCCGCCGTCGCGGCGAGCGCCGGCTCATGATCATCGA
>JACCRC010000020.1 GCA_013813765.1 Deltaproteobacteria bacterium
CGAACCCGACCGTGATGCGCGGCTGCTCGCGCAGCACGTCCTTGACCATCGGCGCGAGCGATTCCTCGACGGCGCGCTCGACGGTCGCGGCCAGCGACTCGAGGTCGACGCGGACGTTGCCGCGCGGTCCAAGGATCACGAGGTAACCATCGCCATCGCCGGAGCGGCAGATGAGATCGGTGGGGTCGAGCACCGCACCGCGCAGGCGGTCGAGCACCGCGGCGGCGTGGTCGTAGATCTCGCTATGGTGCTGCACGCCAAGGTCGAGCTCGACCTTGTGCAGGCGCGAGAGGTCCACCATCAGGCACGACAGGGAGCGATCACGGTTGAGGATCGCCGTGACCTCGTGCATCCGCTCCTGATACGAGCGGAACCGATCGACCTCGATCGCCTTGAACGTTCCCGTACTGTTGCGCGGCGAGCCAATCTCGCCCGAGAAGAACTGCACGCGGCCCGGGCCGCCGCGCTTCGCGCCGCGCAGCGCGGCCTCGGCGGCGGTGAGCAGACCTTCAGGATCCGCGGCGTCATCGGGCAGCGACGCGACGCCGATCGACATCGACACCTTGCGGCCACCTGGCATCTCGGTCGCGTTGACCGCATCGCGCAGGCGCGTTGCCTTCGTCATCGCGCCGGTCTTCGACGTCTCGGGGAGGAGCAGCACGAACTCCTCACCGGAGTACCGCGCGACGACATCGGACGTGCGAACGCGATCGGGCGAGTCGTCCTCCTGGAGCACGAGCGCGATGCGGCGAAGGATCTCGTCACCGACCTGGTAACCGAGGTCGTAGTTGACGGTCGCGAAGCCATCGATGTCGGCGACGAGGAGCGACATCGGCTGGCCGTAGCGTAGAGCGCGCGCGATCTCCTCGCGCAGTCGCTCCTGGAACGCGCGGTGCGTGTAGAGGCCGGTCAGTGCATCGCGCAGCGTGAGTGCATCGAGCTGACTCGAGAGCGACTCGAGCTGCAGCGTTGCCGCCGAGATCTGCTGGCCGCGTGACTCGAGCTGCGCTTCGAGCTGGATCTCGTGCTCGCGCAAGCTCGCGTTCGCGAGGCGGAGCTCGTTGAGTAGGCGGTTGTTATCGCGCTCGAGGCGATACGTGTGGATCAGCTGATCCACCACCTGCAGCAGGTCCTGCAGCTTCCACGGCTTCGTGATCACGTAGTGCAGGTGCCCGGCGTTGATCGCAGCGATCAGATCGTCGGACTCCGGGAATCCCGTGACGACAGCGCGGCGGCAGTGCGGACGAACATGCGCGATGCGCGCGAGTAGCTCGGGCCCACCGAGGCCCGGCATGCGGAGATCCGCGAGGACGCACGCGACGTCGGGATTCGCTTGCACGAGCTCGAGCGCTTCGAGACCCGACGACGCGAGGAGCACGGTACAGCGAGCGCGCAGCACGCGGCCCAAGGCGTTCAGGTTCGTCCGATCGTCATCCACACAGATGACGATCGGCTTGCCAGCCTCTTCGAGTACCGGCGGTTCCAGATCAGAAACTACCAATGTGACCTCAGTATCGACCGACGCCCCGCGACTGTGAAGAGGATGCGTGAGGTCGAGTCGGGCACATATCTGCCTACATGTCGAAATGGCGACGCGGTCGCAGCTTGTCCCCATCGGCAAAACCCCGGTGTTACCCGCACTGCTGTCTCGAGGCTGCACACGACTTGGTGCAGCGGGAAGCGACGGTCAGTACGAGCAAACGTACGCGTAGGATCCCGAGCCCGCCGGCGGCGGTGCGCACGGCCGATCGTCCCACACGCCACCGAGCATGCCCTGGATGACGACGCAGTCCTCCTGGTAGGTCGCCCCGGTGCCGCCGTTGTTCGGCTCGCCGGTGCGCCAGTTCGTGTAGGTCAGCGCGCTGCCGTCGGGCCACAGGAACGTGTTCTCCGTGGTGAGGTCGGTCGCGCCGAGGAACGCCGACGGAGTGTTCGCGACGAGCGCCGTGACGGTCGTGTTGCTCGTTGCGGACTTCACCGTCGCGAGGTGCCCGCCGAGTGCGACGCAATCGGCCTCGGCGTCGGCGCGGATCTTCGGGCCGGTGAAGAGGATGAAGCAGGTGCCGCTGGGATCCTGCATGCGCGCATCGCCGCCAGTGCACGGCCGCGCATCGACGGGCGGAAGCGCATCGATCGCGGCGTCGATGGTGAGACCCGAGTCAGGAACCAGGTTCTGCTTCTTGTCGTCGGTGAGCTCCGCGCCGCAACCTGCGGCGAGCACGAGACCGACGAGGAACCGCGCGAGCACATGCGTATTGTGCCCGGGATCCGGGGAAAGGACACGTGCTAGGTTTCGCAGCACACATGAGTCGTCAGCAGCCTCTCGTCCTGATCATGGCGGCGGGTCTAGGTACGCGGATGAAGAGCGATACCCCGAAGGTGCTGCACAAGGTCGCCGGCCGACCGCTGCTGCACTGGGTCGTCACCTCGGCGAAGGCCGCGGGCGCCGGGCGCGTCGTCGCCATCCTCGGGCACAAGCACGAGGTCGTGAAGGCGGCGCTCGATGCGAGCTTCGGTGCCGGTGCGGTCGATGTCGCGCTGCAGACCGAGCAGCGCGGCACCGGTCACGCCGTGCAGTGCGCGCTACCGGCGATCGCGAACGAGCCCGATGATCGGATCGTCGTGATCCTCACCGGCGATGCGCCGCTGATCGCGAGCGAGCGGATCGCGGAGCTCACGGCTGCTGCCGCCGCATCGCCGGCGGGCATGGCGTTGCTCTCCACGATTCCGCCGCGGCCGATGCCGTACGGGCGCCTCGTGCGCGAGGGCGGCAAGCTGCAGAAGATCGTCGAGCACTCGGATGCGACCGAGGAGCAGCGCAAGATCCTCGACACGAACGCGGGCTTTTACGCCATCAAGCTCGGCCACCTCCGCAAGGACCTCGCCGCGCTGCGCGCCGATAATGCAAAGGGCGAGCTCTACCTGACCGACCTCGTCGCGCACGCGTACGAACGCGGCGGTGCGACGTCGATCGATGCGCCGTTCACCGAGGTCGCGGGCATCAACGACCGCGTCGATCTCGCGGGCGTCGAGGTCGAGGCGCGCAGGCGGATCAACGAGGCGTGGATGCGCGCCGGCGTGACGATGACGGATCCGGCGAGCACGTTCATCGATGCCGACGTCGGCCCACTCGGCAAGGACGTGTGGATCGCGGCGAACGTCGCGATCCGTGGAAAGACGACCGTCGGCGACGGCGTGCGCATCGACCTCGGCTGCGTGCTGACCGACGTGACGGTCGCCGCGGATACGAACATCAAGCCGTACTCGATCCTGACCGAGACCGCGGTCGGCTCGAAGGTCCAGATGGGTCCGTTCTCGCACTGCCGCCCGGGCTCGCGGATCGACGACGACGTTCACCTCGGCAACTTCGTCGAGACCAAGAAGACGCACATGATGGCCGGCTCGAAGGCGAACCACCTCGCCTACCTCGGCGACGCGTCCGTCGGTCAGAAGGCGAACATCGGAGCGGGTACGATTACTTGTAATTACGACGGCGTCGGCAAGTACCAGACGACGATCGAGGCGGGCGCGTTCATCGGCTCGGACTCGCAGCTCGTCGCACCGGTCACGGTGGGCCGCGATTCGTACGTCGGCGCCGGCACGACCGTGACGAAGGACGTGCCGCGCGGCTCGCTCGCCATCACGCGCGTGAAGCAAGTCAACGTCGAGGGCTGGGCGGATCGGTTCCGCGAGGCCCAGGCGAAGAAGCGCCAGCAGAAGAAGCCCGAAGAGCAGTAGCGGCGTGTTCTGCTCGCTCGACAAGATCGACCTCGCAGCAGACGTGGAGGGTCGAGTCGTCGCGGTGCAGACGGATCACCGAGGTCCCGAGGAGGCAGCCGCGGCTCCGGAGATCTCCGCGCTGTTCGCGATGACGCGCGTGATCAACGCGCGCGCGCATCTCGCGGAGGAAGGCAGGCCCGATGCGGATGTGCGCTATGCGATGCCCGGCGAAGCACCGCCGATCCTGCGCGAGGCGCTCGCGGCGACCGGTGCGCTGCTCGAGAAGGGAACCGGTGGCGAGATCGAGGCCATGGGCCCGGCGTCGGAGGAAGCGGCCGGTGCCCTTGCAGATCGCTGCTTCGCCGCGCTCGCCCGCAAGGCGGCGGCGAAGGTCGGCGTGCGCGACCTGGGCATGGCACTGCGCATGCTCGAGGATCAGACGGTCGCCGCGCCGCCACTGCGGGAGACCGACGAGGCGGAGTACTGGAGCCGCGTGCTCGAGCTCGGTGCACTCGTCGGTGAGCTCCTCCGCGCGAAGCATCCCGAGGTCGGCCGCTGGATCCAGTCCGATCGCGCGCTCGTGCCGTTCGGCTTTCGCATCGCGACCGGCGAAGGCGCAACCGTGATGTTCCCGACGAACCGCGCGCAGCGGCTCGTCGAGGATGGGCGCGAAGAGAGCCTGTTCAAGCTGCTCGTCGCTGCGGAGGAGGCCCTCGAGACGCCGCCGGATGCCAATAGCGGGAAGTTCATGCCGAGCCTGCGCGGCCGCGACACCGTGGACCTCGACGAGGTCGTGTGGCGCTCGCTCGTTCCAGAGGAAGCGAGCACGCTGCTGCCGATCGTGGTGTGTGGCGTCGACGGCGAGAGCACGTTCGGCATGATCCGCGGCGATGCGATGCAGCGGCCGCTCGAGGACGCCTTCGAGGAGGCGCTCGCGAACCTCGCCGACGAGCGCGTGAACCAGGAAGAGCTGCACGCCGGAGGGATGATCGTGCTGGTCGTGAACGGCAGCTTCTACGCGGCGGAGAAGGTCCTGGACGTTCCGTTCATGCAGGGCCTCCACGACGAGCTGCGCGCCGAGACTCTCGCCGTGGCCACCCCGACGCGCGGGATGCTGCTCGTCACGAATGGCGATGATCCGCGCATGTTCGCGCGGTTCGCAGCGCTCGCGCGGCTGCGCTACGACGACAGCGGCGCTCGCTCGATCTCGCCGGCGGTGATGCTCGTCACCGATGGTGTGGTCAGCGGCTACGTACGCGAGACCGCCGAGCCATGAAGTGGCTCGCGATCGTGCTCGCTCTGGTCGCGTGCAAGAGCAAACGCGATGCGGATCACCAGACGTCGCTACCCGTCGAGCCCGTCATCCCGCGCGATGCAGGTCCCGATGCGGCGAGCTCGTGGACCGCTGCGCTCGACAAGCTGCCGCTGATCGCAGCAGAGCGCACCATCATCCTCCCGTCGCGCGCGGATCAGCCGCGGTTCGATGTCGTCGGGCCACTCGTCGTCGGGGACCTCGCGATCGTGGGATCGTCGCAGCTCGGCTTCGCCGCGGTTGACTGGCGGCGCGGCGTGATCGTGTGGACCAAGCCGAGCGGCAGCCGGATCGCGCCACCCGCGGTGCAAGGCGAGGACATCCTGTTGATCGGCGACTGCACCGGCACGCCGCCGATCTCGGCGTCCGATGCGCTGCTGGGCTGCCTGCGCTCGGTCACGGCGGACGGTGCCGACGACGCGCACATCGCGATCCGCGGCAAAGCGGCGGCGGTGGAATCGTTCTCGCACTCCGTCGGCGAGCAGCACGTGTGGGTGGAAGGCGAGCGCGTGCGCTGGAGGCGCGGCGATCAGGCGGTGTCGATCGATCTCGGCTCTGGAGTCGCAGTGCCGGCCCCGGTCGCATCACCGCCGCTCTCGATCACCTACAAGGAGCGGCACTGGGACATCGAGCAGGTCGACGGCAAGATCATCGCGCGCGGTAAGGCGAAGCAGGACAGCTGGGAGTCCGACCGCAGCGCGGGGGAGCTGCTCGGCCCGGTGTGGATCCCGCAGCAGTCACCGATGCTGCGGTTCGTCTCGATCAGCGGGCGCTACGGAGCACCGGAGCTGCGCCTGCACGACATGAATGCGACCGGCTCGCTGTTCTCGCAGATCTCACTCGACTCGGTGCCCGGTATCGCGATGCTCGCGCACGCGATGTCGCCTGTCGGTGATGTTGCGATGGCGGTGCGCCTCGACAAGACGCTCAAGCACGACTTCATCGCGGGCTTCTCCGCGAACGCGCTCCTCCGGTGGGTGTACCCGCTACCGGAGACCGCACGCACGGATCGCGTCGGCATCGCGATCGCGCTCGACGCGCAGCGCGCGCCCGAAGCGGTCGTGGTGTTCCACGACGGGGATACGGTCACGATCCTGCCCGAGCTGTCGTCGCCTCCTACGGCTCCGGGAGCCGCGCGAGGACCGTTGGAAAACGCGACACCGTAAGCTCCTGCGATCACAGGAACTGAAGCTGGTACGCGAGCTGCTTTGCCTCCCTGGCATGAACAGCCTCCTCAAGACCAGCCTCCTCGCCACTGTCTGCGCCACCTCTCTCGTCGCCTGCATCAAGCAGGACGAAGCTCCGTCGGACCTCAAGCGCGCGATCCCGACGGCGGATCAGGTGAAGATCAAGCTGCCGCAGAATGCGAACAAGGCCGTCGGCCAGCTCGCCGAGTGGTACGTCGCGACGCGGAACGTGACCCGCACGTTCAACGGCGGCGCCGGCTGGGTGCTCGTGCTCGTTCACACGATCGTTCAGTTCCCGGTGACGTCGGTCAGCGGTGACACGTACACGTGGGGCCCGTGGAGCGACGCGCTCGACCCCGCCGAGTATAAGCTCGACGTGCGCGCGGTCGGCGACGGCACGTACGAGTACCAGCTGTCGGGCCGCTCGAAGCTCTCGGCCGGCACCTCGTTCGAGGTCATCATCGACGGCAAGGCGGATCCGCGCCCGGGCGAGCTCCTGGGCAACGGCGAGTTCCTGATCGACTTCGACGCCGGCAAGCGCGTCAACCCGATCGACTCCGGCGATGCGAGGGGCCAGGTCGACGTTCGCTATGACCTCGCAGCGCGCCACCTCGACCTCGGCATCATGTCGACGAACGATCAGGGCGAGCCCGTGATGGCCGACTACGCGTACAACGAGACGCTCGACGGCGGCGGCGACATGGTGTTCAACATCGACGGAAACGCGGGCGGCACCGCAGCGATCGAGCACATCACGCTGCGCTCACGCTGGCAGTCGAACGGCATGGGTCGCGCCGATGCGCGCATGGCCGGTGGTGACCTCAACGCGGGAGCGATCGCGTCGGAGTGCTGGGATGGCCAGTTCCGCCGCACGTACTACACGGATTCGGTGAACTTCGCTCCGACCGAAGGCGCGGTCTCCGCCTGCGCGTTCAGCGCCGCGGACCTGCCCCCGCAGCACTGAAAGGTGTGTTAAGCCTCCGCCCGGAGGATTACGCACATGGCCACGATGCCCAAGGACGCCGCCGATCTGTTCGATAACCTGGTTCCGGAAGGTCTCAAGCAGTACCCGGACAAGGCGCGCGAGCTCAACGCGATCTACTGCTTCAAGATCACGGGCGACGGTGGCGGCGAGTGGACCGTCGACACGACCGCGAACCCGCCGAGCTGCACCAAGGGTGACAGCGGCAAGGCGCAGTGCACGGTCGAAGTCGCGCACGACGACTTCAAGACGATGCTCTCGGATCCGAACGCCGGCATGCAGCTCTACTTCCAGGGCAAGCTCCGCGTCTCGGGCGATCCGATGCTCGCGATGAAGCTGCAGCAGCTGTTCGAGATCGCTCGCCCGAAGTGAGCGCGAAGCGCCGCTCGAAAGCCCGACGCGAGAGCGTCGAGCTCGCGACGGTGATCGACGTCGCGGACCGGTTCGTCTACGGAACGCTCGATCAGATCCTGCTCTACGACGATCAGGCCCCCACCGGTCGCAAGATCACCGATGCAAAGCTCACGAACGAGCTGGCGACCGCGTGTCTGGGCTACCTCGACAACAGCCTGCCACTGCGCGGGTGATCAGAACGCTTTTCCGATGCCCAGCCGGAACTGCGGCAGGACATCGAACGGATTGATGTCGTTCCCGAGGTCGGCCGCGTCCCAGTGCCCCTCGGTCAAGGCGACCGTCACGCCACCCGACGCGGACAGGACGAGACCCGAGCGCGTCCGATGCTCGACGCCGAGCAGATCGACATCCAGCCATGCCGAGATCACGTCGGATCCGCGCATCTCGTCATCGCCCGCGGGATGGCCTGTGTGGATGGCGGAGCCGAAGACCGGCATCCCCACCGAGAGGCCGATGCCCGGCGTGAACTTCGTGCGCCCCTTGCCGCGTCGCAGCTTCGCCATGGCGGAGAGCTGCAGGCCGCTGAAGCCGAACCCTGCACCGAGCTCGACGGCAACGCGCTGATGGATCGGCCGCGAGTACACGAGGCCAAGCGCGCCGACCGGCGAGAACAGACCGAGCTCGACGCGCATGGACGGTGATGGCAGCTCTGCGCTGCTCGCCGTTACTGAGGGATCCGCAGCGGCCGTAGATACTGCGAGAACGAGCGCGATAGGTGCGAATCGAATCATGCCCGTGGTCGGAGCACACGTCGGACCAGCGCCAAACCAGCCCGCAGCGTCTCGTTCGTCAGGATTTAACCGTCCGGATCGTCGGAACTGACGTTCATGCGTTCGCGACGAGGCATGATGCGCGGATGGTCGCCTCTCCGCTCGCCGACGCGCTGACCGGCATTCGCGTCCTCGATCTCTCGCGCCTGCTCCCGGGTCCGTTCCTGACGATGATCCTCGCCGACATGGGCGCGGACGTCGTGAAGGTCGAGGATCCGAAGATCGGCGACTACATGCGCCAGTTCCCGCCTGCAAAGGGCGGCATCGCCGGGCGCTTCCTCGCGGTAAACCGCGGCAAGCGCTCCGTTGCGCTCGATCTGAAGAACCCGACCGCGAAGGAGGTGTTCCTGTCGATGGTCGACAAGGCCGATGTCGTCGTCGAGTCGTTCCGTCCCGGCGTGATGGACAAGCTCGGCATCGGCTACGCGGCGCTCGACGCGCGGAACCCGAAGATCATCGTGTGCTCGATCTCGGGCTTCGGCCAGACCGGACCCTACGTCGAGCGCGCCGGTCACGACCTGGGTTACATCGCGCTCGGCGGCGTGCTCGCGATGGGCGGCGGCGTCTCCGGCGCCGCACCCGCGATGCCCGGCGTGCAGATCGCGGATCTCGCGGGCGGCGCGCTCTGGGGCGCGACCGGCATCCTCGGCGCGCTCGTCGGTCGCGCGCGCACCGGCAAGGGCGCCCACCTCGACATCTCGATGACGGAGGGCGCGCTCGCGCTGCTCGCCGCCGAGTATGGCAACCAGGACTGCGGCGCGAAGCCCACGCGCGGCAACGAGGCCATCAACGGCGGCCTCGCCTGCTACTCGATCTACGAGACCAAGGACGCGCGCTACCTCGCCGTCGGCGCGCTCGAGCCGAAGTTCTGGATCGCGCTCAACACCGCGATCGGCCGGCCGCCGGTGGTCACCGAGCTGCTCGGCGATCAGTCGAAGACACGCGCCGAGCTCGCCGCGATCTTCGCGACGAAGACCGCCGCGGAGTGGAAGGAGATCCTCGACAAGCACGACTGCTGCGTCGAGGTCGTGCTCGAGATGTCCGAGGTGCCCACGCACCCGCTACACGTCGCGCGCGAGGTGTTCTTCTCGATCGACGGCGGCAAGGGCGTCGGCCCGATCATGCAGGTGCGCACGCCGCTCGGCACACCACGCGCGCCCGCCCCGCCGCCGCGCCTCGGCGAGCACACGCAGCAAGTGCTCGCGGAGTACGGCGTTTCCGCGGAAACGCTCGCAGCGGTATCACGCTAGTCCTGTGGCTACCCTCGGCCCGCTCATCCGCATCCTCAAGCCCCCGGCGCGTCCTCTCGAGGTGCCGGTCGATGACGTGTGGTGGGCCGCGCTCTCGCGCGCGCTTGGCGTTCCGTTGCCCGCCGACTGGAAGACGTTCGTGCAGACGTACGGTACGGGTTCGATCGCGCGATTCATCACGATCGCGAATCCGTTCTCGGAGATCGATCCGTACTTGCCGTGGCTCACCTCGGTGATCGCGGCCGACAAGAACTCGATGGTGGTCAACGGCAAGGGTGTCGCCGGCGGGCTGCCGCCCTTTCCGGCGTCCGAGGGGCTGCTCCCGTTCGGACGCTGGAGCGACTGGGCGGTGCTCTACTTCCACATGCGCGGCGCTCCGGACGCCTGGCCGATCGTCTTCGCTTCCGTGCACGGCGACTATCAGGCGACCTTCGAGGTGCCGCTCTCGACATTCCTCGACCAAGTGCTGCGCGGCAAGCTGCGCGACCCCGCGTTCGGCGTCGAGTACCCGCGCAGCGAGCGCGCGAAGTTCACGAGCGGAGGCACGCGATGAGCCTCGCTCGCATCGAAGCCCTCCTCCGGCCGCCGGAGGACCCGAGCCTGGTCGCGGGCGTCGATCGCGCGTTCTTGCGGATCCTTCTGCAATCGGAGCTGCCTGCCGACTACGTCCGCTTCCTCGATCGGTATGGCGGCGGCGAGATTCCCGGACTGCTGCGGGTGCTCGACCCGGACGGCGTCGCTTCGGATGCACATCCGATCCGCCAGCTCCTGCTGCAGCTGAACGCGATGAACCATACGCGCCTGGTCGTCGGCTGGAAGTGGGGCACTGGCAAAGGCACCGGCGATTTCCTTCCGTGGGGGATCGCCGACAATGGTGTCGTCCTTTACTACCGAAGCGTCGGACCAGCCGCTCGGTGGACGGTTGCGCTCGGAGCGCCAGGGGTCGCACCTCAACACTTCCGACAGATCCCGCTAACGATGACGGCGTTCCTCGGGGCGCTGCTCGCGGATGACGTCGAAGCGCCGGAGCTGCCGGCGCGGCCAACCACGCTCTCGTGGGTTGCCTCTCCACGTGTCGTCGCCCCGATCGATGGGCCCGCGACGAAGCAGACCGCAGCGAAGAAGAAGAAGAAGAAGAAGAAGAAGAAGACCGCACCGACGAAGAAGCGCGCTGCGAAGAAACGCGCTGCGCCCAAGTAGAAGCCACCTTGCGATCGGCGCTCGCGACGCTGCGGTTCGATCGCTGCTACGCTTCTCGCATGATCCGTCTGACCGAGTACGCGCGCGGCGGCGGCTGCGCCGCGAAGCTGCGACTGAACGAGCTCAATCACGTGCTGAAGCACATGCCCGGTGCCGGCGGCGCGCCGCGAGCCGACATCCTGGTCGATCATTCATTCTCCGACGACGCCGCGGTGGTTCATCACGCCGCGGGCCGCGGGCTCGTGCTGACCGCCGACGTCATCGCGCCGCTCGTCGATGATCCGGAAGCGTTTGGCGCGATCGCCGCGACGAACTCGATGAGCGACGTGTGGGCGATGGGCGGCGAGCCGCGATTCGCGCTGAACCTCGTGTTCTTCTCGGATGAAGTCCTCGGCATCGAGGTGCTCGACGCGATCCTCGCGGGTGCGGCGAAAGCCTGCGATGCGGCGGGGGTCGCGATCGTTGGCGGTCACTCGGTGCGCGATCCGGAGGTGAAGTTCGGGCTGTCGGTGACCGGTGAGGTCTCACCCGGATCGCTGTGGAGCAATCGCAAGGCGAAGGCGGGCCAGGCGCTCGTGCTCACGAAGGCGCTCGGCACCGGTGTGATGGGTCAGGCGATCAAGAAGCGCGTCGCGGGCGAGATCGCGGCGGCCGCGGCGATCCGATCGATGACCACGCTCAACAAGGGCGCGGCCGAGGTCGGCCGCGAGCACGGCGTGACGTCGGCGACGGATGTCACCGGGTTCGGTCTGCTCGGGCACCTGCGCAACATTCTCCACGGCTCCGGCGTCGCGGCGCGCCTGCAGCTCGATCAGCTGCCGCTCTTGCCGGAGGCGAAGGACCATCTGCGCAACGAGATCTGCCCGGCCGGCAGCAAGGCGAACCGCGCGTATGTCGCGAACCTCGTGCGCTGGGCGAACGGCGACGCGTTCACCGGCGAGCCGGCGAATAGCGAAGAGCGCGAGCTGCTCGCGTCGCTCGCGTGCGATGCGCAGACGAGCGGTGGGCTGCTGCTCTGCGTGCCCGCGGAGCGAGCCGCCGCGTGCGTTGCAGCGCTGCGAGATCAGGGACTGCCGGCCGCGCAGATCGGTGAGGTCGTGCCGCGCACCGATGGCGTGCCGCCGATCGAGCTAGCCTAGGTACGCTTCGTGGCAGACGGCCTCGATGTTGTGGCCGTCGGGATCGCGGACAAACGCGCCGTAGTAGTCCTGGTGATAGTGCGGGCGCGTGCCGGGCGCACCGTTGTCGGTACCGCCGGCGGCGAGTGCGGCCTCGTAGAACGCGCGGACCTCGGTGCGGCTCTTCGCGCGGAACGCGATGTGGATGTGATCCGTGGGCGCCTTCTTGCTGCCGTCGAGCCAGAAGTCGGGCTTGCCGCCGGCGCCGAAACCGGCCGCGGTTCCTTCGAACGTCATGATCAGCTCGTAGCCGAGTGGTGCGAGTGCGGCCTTGTAGAACTCGACGGAGCGCTTGAAGTCTCCGACCTGGACGCCGGTGTGATCGATCATGGGCGGACCATACTGTAGGATCACGCGCGTGAGAGCAGCTTTGGTCCGGGTGATGGTCCTCGCTTGCGTGCTCGCTCCCGGAGCGGCACACGCAGGGCGTACGCAGTTCGGGTGGCTGTTCGGCAGCGAGGTGATGCCGGAGCGCGGCGCGGAGATCCAGACCTGGATCACCGAGGAGAACGACACCAAGGGCGTGAACTATCACGAGACGCTGTGGGGCATCCAGGCGATGATCGGTGCCACCGATCGGCTCGAGGTCGTGTTTCCCGCCGAGTTCACGTGGCTCGACTCGGATGTGAGCGAGCCGGTGACCATCTGGAAGCGCTACGGCGTCGAGGCTCGCTACCGGTTTGTTTCGGGCGATCCAGTCGACGCACCGCCGTTCGCGCCGCTCGTGCGCCTCGCGGTCAAGCGCGACATCACGGTGCGCGACGTCGCGATCGTCGAGGCGAACTTCGTCGCGTCCACGGTCACGCCGAGCGGCGGTGTGATGGCGCTCGTCGACCTCGGCATCGTCGCGGCGATCGGCAAGGACGACCAGGTGTTCGAGGCGCGGCCTGGCATCGGTGTCAGCTTCAAGGTTGTCGGCGACCTTCGGCTCGGTGCCGAGGTGTTCGGCCACCTGAGCTTCGAGACCGCTGCCGCACGGTGGATCGCCGCCGGACCGAACCTTGCGTGGTCGCACGGCCGCTCCTGGGTCAGCGCGGCGATGGGCATCGGCCTCTATCAGATCAAGACGGCTCCCGCGCTGCAGTGGGGGATCATGTTTTGATGCGTGCGCTGGTTGTCCTCGCAGCGCTCGCGTCCGTCGCCGAGGCCGCCCCCGGTCGCGTCGTCGGAACGGTGAAGGTCACCGAGGCCGACGGGAAGCCCGCGTCGAGCGTCGACGTGATCATCTACATCGTCGGCTTCAAGGATCCCGCCGGTACGCGTCCTGCGGCGCCGGTGAAGGTCGAGCAGAAGGGCCGCAAGTTCGTGCCCGACCTCGTGGCGATCACCGTCGGTGACAAGGTCGTGTTTCCGAACGTCGATTCGTTCCTGCACAACGTGTTCTCGCAGTCGGGCACGCGGAAGTTCGATCTCGGCTCGTTCAAGAAAGGCGAGTCGAAGGAGAAGGAGTTCCCCTCGCCCGGCGTCGTCGACGTGTACTGCAACATCCACCCGGAGATGGCCGCGACGATCCTCGTGCTGCCGAACCGCAAGCACACGCGCACCGGCCCCGACGGCACGTTCGTCCTCGACGGCGTGCCGCCCGGCGAGTGGACGCTGTTCGCGTACACCCGCCGCGCCGCGAAGCCCGTGAGCGCGAAGGTCAAGGTCCACGCGGACGGCGACACCGAGATCGAGCTCGCGCTCCAGCGCGGCGCCGAGCAGCCGCACCTGAACAAGTACGGCGAGAAGTACCGCAAGGAAGGGCCGGGAACATACCGATGAGCGCCGGGCCGTACGTCTCGTTTCGCGTCAACCGCGCGTCGAAGTCGATCCTGACCGACTCGATCCGATTCGAGCCCGATCCCGACGTCACGTTCACGAATCCATTCGAGTGGCTCGTGGTCTGCGACTCCGACGGCAAGGTCGTGATCCGCGCGCTCGAGGACGGCAAGATCTCGCTGCGCGTGATCGCGCTCGCCGAGTTGCGCGGCCTGACGCTCGTGAAGCGGCGCCAGCTCGAGCCCACGCTGCCATCGATGGCGCAGTGGGGTTGGCTCGAGGAGATCGTGTATCCCACGCGCGAGCGCGGCTACGAGCACAAGCATCCGCCCGCGCGCGACGACGCGGAGCTCGTCGAGACGCCCGCAAACGAGGTGTTCACGCCCGAGGAGATCTGGGCGCTGACCGGCCAGCACCTCGCGCCGCCCGATCCACCACCCGCGGTCGGCCGCTCCGCGACGCGCCCCGGCTGGTCGCCCTCGCAATCGCCGCCGCCGCCGACTCCGCCGCAGCAGCCGCAGGGCCGCAAGCGCTCGAACACCTCTCCCCTGCCCGGTTTGCCGCCGCAGCGCGGAAGCACGCGCCCTCCGACCTGGCCGCCGCCGAATCCCGCGCCCGAGACTCCGCTGTGGACCGCCCCGCCGGCGGCGAAGGCGCCTGCGCTGCGGCAGTCCTACCTCGAGCTGCTGTTCGATCACGCGAGCGTGTGCGTGGTCGCGGGCAGCGTGCGCTACGCGCCCGATCACTCGGTGCGCCCGAAGGGGCTCTACCAGCACAAGTTGATCTGCGATCCCCAGGGCAACGTGTTCATCTTCGGGAGCCCCGATCCCGAGCACGACATGGTTCGCCTCGCGACCTGCCGGTGGAAGGACAGCGCGCTGTGCGAGCGCCGTCAGGACGGCCGCGAGCCCGATGACTTCCAGTGGATGGCGCTCGAGGACGCGCTGCGCGCCGAGCTCGGCCGCGCGCCCTGACGCTGCGCTCCATGGCCACGCGGCCCGGCCGCATCCGCGCTGCGCTCGCGCCGACCGCCCTCGCTTGAATACGGCAGACACTGTTGTGCATCGGTCGATGGCGGTACGAGACGGGTGGGCCACGTGGCCCGCGGCATCGAGCCGCTGCGAGAGCTCGGGATCGCGCGCTCCGCCGCTGCCCGCTGAGGCGAGCGATGTCTGCCGAATTCATGTCGCGGGCGCCCGGATGCGACCGGGCCACGTGGCCACCCGTCGCGTGCGGCACGAGCGACGCGCAACGATGTCTGCCGTATTCAAGAGAGGTGCTGGCGCAGATGCGCAGACACTCGTTGCGCGTCTCTCGATGGGCGGGCCACGTGGCCCGCGCGCGTCGACGCTACGACTCTTTCAGGTAGCGCACCATCGACGCGTCGAGCCGGCTCTGCACGAGGCGGATCACGCTGTCGATCTGATCGACGGGCATCGCGAGCCGCGCCGCGAGCTTCGCACGGGTCTGCGTGACGAGCGCTGCGCGAGCGCGCGAGAGCCAGCGCGCGGCGGTCGCGCGGTGCACGCCGAACGCGGCGCCGATCGCATCGATCGAGAGCTGCTCGACGATCGACTGCCGCAGCAACGTGCGGTCCTCCGCGGACAGCGCCGCGATCGCTTCCTTGAGCGAGGTGGCGAACTCGGAGCGGTACTCGGCCTTGAGCTGCGACAGCATCGGATCGGAGGCGGTGCCGAGCGCGTCCTCGAGCGATTTCTCGATCGGCTGCTCGCGCTGCTTCTTCTTCAGGTGCCGGATGAGCTCGCGCGTCGCGGTGATCCGCACCCAGCCGCGGAGCGGACCCTTGCCCTTGTAGCCGGCGATGCCGGGCGGCTTGCCGTCCCTGCTGACGAGCAGCTGCACGCGAAGGATCTGCTTCACCTCGTC
The DNA here is from genome assembly GCA_013813765.1 of Deltaproteobacteria bacterium. GTDB lineage: Bacteria > Myxococcota_A > Polyangia > Haliangiales > Haliangiaceae > JABFXX01. Next base: position 15,662 of record JACCRC010000020.1, read on the forward strand.
GATCTGATCCTTCGAGGCGCGCGTCGCGGAGCCGGCGGCGTTGACCTCGGAGAGCACGTCGTTGAAGGCGGCGTGCGCGGTTGGCTCCTGCGCCTCGCACATCGCGGCGATCGCGAGATCGCCGGCGGGTGCGGCGGCGAGAGCTGCGGCGAGGTCGGGGCCTTCGAGTCGAGGTCCGATGTACGCGGCGAGCTTGTCCTCGTCGAACGCGATCTTGGGCCACGCGCGCTTCGCGCCGGCGACCACGGCCCCCCACGCGGCGAGCGCAGCGGGCTTGGAGGGCACGGCGAGCTTGCTCGTCGAGGCAAGGCGCTCGACCGGATCCACGACCGGATCATGTCACAATGCGCGACGGGCGATGGAGTGCCTCGACGCGAACGTCGTGCAGGACCTGATGGCGGGCGCGCTCGAGGCGCCGGCGCGGGTCGTTGCGATCGAGCACCTGGACACGTGCCAGGACTGCCGCGAGCTGATCGCGATGCTCGCGCGCGAGGCCACTCACGAGGTCGCGGTTGACACGCTCAATGACACCGAGAAACGCGCGACGGGCATCGCGATGATGGACACGGTCGGCAGCGATGACGGGTTCGCCGCCACGGTCGCGCCGGGATCGATCGCCGACGCGATGGGTGACACGGTTGCACCGGAACAGTCGATCAACAATCCGGTGCGGATCCGCGCGCCGAACCAGACGGGCAAGACGCTGGGCCGCTACACGATCATGGAGCGACTCGGCGCGGGCGCGATGGGCGTCGTGTATCGCGCGGAGGACAAGGAGCTGGGCCGCAGCGTCGCGCTCAAGCAGCTGCACCGCCCCGACGAAGCGCTGACCGGGCGGCTGATTCGCGAGGCGCGCTCGATGGCGCAGGTCAACCATCCGAACGTCGTCGCCGTGTACGACGTCGGGGTGGCGGACGGCACGACGTACATCGCGATGGAGCTCGTCACCGGCGAGAGCCTGCGCGCGTGGCAGACCGGCCGCTCGGTCAACGAGCTGCTCGAGGCGTACATCGCCGCAGGCCGCGGACTCGCCGCCGCGCACGACGCGGGTTTGATCCACCGCGACTTCAAGCCCGACAACGTGCTCATTGGCAAGGACGCCCGCGCACGCGTCACCGACTTCGGCCTCGCCGCATCGCGCCCGAGCGACGAGCTGCTCGCGAGCCAGAGCGTGGTCGTGAAGCCGTCGCGCTCGATGGACGACGTCAACCTCACCACGTCGGGCTCCGTGCTCGGCACGCCGGCGTACATGGCACCGGAGCAGTTCCAGGGCGGGAACGTCGACGCGCGCACCGACCAGTTCAACTTCTGCGTGTCACTGCACGAGGCGCTCTACGGTCACCGGCCGTTCGCCGGCAAGACGTTCGACGAGCTCTCCAACAACTGCTGCGAAGGCAAGGTGAAACCCGCACCGGCTGGGTCGCGGATCTCGACAGCGCTGCGAGCGATCCTGTTGCGCGGACTCTCGGTCAAGCCGGGCGATCGGTTTCCGACGATGGGGAATCTGTTGACCGAGCTCGGCCGCGATCGCGCGAAGCCGTGGCGGCGCACGTCGTACGTGGCCGCGGCGCTCGCCGGCGTGCTCGCGCTCGGCGTCGGATCGGATCTCGTCGTGCGTAGCCGCGTCTCTGCTTCCATCCGGCAGTCGTTCACAGCGACCGCGAAGCAGGCGGACCGCGCGGTGCGGCTGGTCGCGGATCAGTTCGATGCGATCTCGAACCTCGTCTATCTGTTCCCGGTGATGGGCGATGTCTCCGCCCACCACGATCAGGCCGACTTCGGCCTCGGCAATGCGGCAGACGACGAGAAGGACCTCGACGACATCCACGATCGGCTGGTCTCCGCGGACTGGCGCCTCGCGCGCGACTTCGGCGGACGCGAGCACCCGAGCATCCTCGCCGTCGCGGACTACAAGGCGCGCCTCCTCTACACGAGCGCGGATCCAGCCGCGCCGCGCACGGATCTCTCGACGCTGCCGTGGGTGAAGCAGGCGCTCGATGCCGGCGCCGGCAACTCGACGACGCTCGTCCGCTACGACGATCCCGAGCTCGTCGCGTCGCGCATGGTCGGCACGAAGCCGCCGGATGGCCTCGCGATGGTGTTCGCGCGCACCCGCTCGCTCGGCGAGGCGGCGAAGACGCAGTTCTTCCAGATCGTCGAGGCGCGCGTGCTGCTCGATCAGATCCGGCTCGACGACACGCTGCTGTCGATCGTCGCGCCCGACGGGACCTCGGTCGGCGACGTGCCCGCTGCACTGATCGCTGCGGCACCGCGCGAGGGTCAGGCGGAGGTCGACGCGAACGGCACCACCTACGAGGTGCAGTCGCGCCCGCTCACCGGCTTCGGGCCTACCGCGATCGGCAGCCTCGTGATGGCGCAGCGCATGGACGGCGTGCTGCAGCTGTTCCCCCACGCACGCGCCGTGTTCGCCGTCGGGGCGCTCGCCATGCTCGGCCTCGCGCTCGCGACGGCGCTGAAGGCGCGCCGGATCACGGGCGCGCGCGCCGACTGATGGAGTACGTTCTCCGCATGAGATGGCTGGTCGTCGCGGTCCTGGTTGCGTGCTCGAGCTCGTCCCCGCGCGTCGACAGGCCCACCGCTTCGAGTGGCAACGCCGTCGATGCGGCGGCGGCGCTCGCCACGAAGTCGGAGGCGATCACGCTGACGGTCGGTGCGCGATCGGTACCGGGCACGGTCGTCTCGCCGGCGGCGCCGGGTCGTTGGCCGGCGGTCGTGCTGCTCGCGGGCAGCGGCCCGACTGATCGGGACTGGAACTCGAAGCTGATCGCGACGAAGAACGGCTCCGGCAAGCTGCTCGCCGAGGCGCTCGCTGCACACGGTTCGGTCGTCCTCCGGTTCGACAAGGCCGGCAGCGGCGAGAATCCCGGCCCTCCGATCGCCGAGTGGACGTTCGACACGTATCGCGACGAGAGCGTCGCTGCGCTCGCCGCACTCCGCGCGCGCCCCGACGTTCGCAAGGACAAGGTGTTCGTGGCCGGTCACAGCGAAGGCGGCATCCATGCAACGCGGCTCGTCGCGGTCTCGGGCACCGACGTCGCCGGCGTGATCTACCTCGCGTCTGCGTCGCGCTCGATGGCCGACACGATGATCACGCAGATCGAGGCGAGCATGCGCAATCCGGTCGCGGGTCTGTCGAAGGAGCTCGTCGACGCCGACATCGCAACGCTGCGCGCGACGCTGAACGACTTCCTCGCCGGCAAGACCGTCGACCCGGCGAAGGCGTCCGTGTTGCCGCCGGTGCAGCAGCTCGTCGCAGGCATCGTCGCGCCGGAGACGGCCGGCCTGACGCGTGGTCTGCTCGGTTTCGACAACGCGAAGGAGGCACCGAAGTCGGTCACGGTGCCCGTGCTGATCGTCAACGGCGGCAAGGACATCCAGGTCGACACCGAGCTCGATGCGAAGCCTCTGCACGCCGCGTTCGTCGCCGCGAAGCGCGACGCGACGCTGACGATCGCGCCCGACGCCGATCACGTGCTGAAGAACGAGCCGAAGACCGTCGTGCAGATCCGCGCCGATCTGCAGACCGCGCAGGATGGCTACAACGCGGATGGGCGCGTGCTCGACGCCGCGCTGACCGCCGGCATCGTGACGTGGCTCGCGGCCCGCACGCGCTGAACACTCCCGCCGCTTCACGCGTTGTTCACGCGGCTGAAGCTGGTTTCTGCCCGCGCCAGCGTTACGGGCATCTGCATGACGAAATTCGCTGCTCTCGCGGTGCTCCTGGTGGGTTGTGGTTCCTCTCATGCATCGCGCGGCGAGGTGCACGCGGTCGGCACGTACATCGGCGGCGGCTCGTATCTGTTCGGATCCGATGACTGCCAGTACAGCGGCGCACCGGGCGTGTTCGTGAACAGCGCGGTGCCGGAGAACGGTCCGCGGTTCATTCGCGGCTCGGGCAGGATCACGATCGCGTGCCCGAAGGTCACGCGCGAGGTGGTGGCGGTGGTCCCGACGGGCGCGAAGATCTGGGGCGAGAAGACGATGAAGGTCGGCGAGAAGCAGCTGCTGACCGCGAGCCTCGTCGCGGGGGATGATGATCTGTTCGGCGAGGCGCGGATCGAGTGGAACCTCGGCACGGACTGCACGAACGTCGCGTCGTTTGGCCCCGTGATGGGCGCGCAGGACACCGGCGGCCAGGATCGCTCGCGCGACGTGATCGCAGCGGCGAAGGGCGCGTGTCACGTCACGGTGACGCTGTCGACCGGCTCGGAGCTCGAGAACGTGGCGAGCAAGGGCTATCAGCAGACGTTGCTGATCACCGTGAAGTGATCACGGACCGCAGTTGTACGCCTCGATCGCCTGCTTCATCGCGTCGGAGCCCTGCTTGCAGGCCGACGAGACCTGCTGCGAGATCTCGGGTGTCCACTGGATGCTGCCGTATGACTTCCGCAGCTGCTTGACCGCATCCAGCATCGCTTTGCGCGACTGCTCGGGCAGTACCTTGCACTTCCCCATCCTCTCCATGATCTTCGCGTACTCCTCGCACGCGGGAGGCATGCCCTTGCCGCCGGTAGCGGGCGTCGGCGTCGGCTCGTCGGGGTCGTCCTCGACGGGCGTCCCGACGTAGGGCTCGTCGGGGTCGTCGACGTCGCCGGTCGATGGGATCGTCGTGCCTCCGCCCTTGGCCCACGGATCGTCGACGTTGCCGCCCGCCCCTGCATCGACACCGGGCGGCGGTGAAGCGACGGCGGCATCCGGCGTCGCGGTCGGATTGCCGGCGATCACGCCGGAGCCCTCCGAGCCCGAGCCAGGCGTGGGCTTGTCGCCGTCGTTCTTCTTGATCACGCCGAAGTACACGCCGATGCCGATGCCGCTGAGCACGAGCAGCGCGAGCACGATCCAGATCAACGGGCTGCCGCTCTTCGGCTGCGCGGTGAGCATCGGAGGCTGCTGCGCGTGCGCGTACGGATCGTAGGGCGGCGCTCCGTGCGGCGGCGCGAAGCCGTTCGGCGGTGGCTGCGGCGGTGGGTACGGATTCTGCGGCGGCGCGGGCGGAACGAAGCCACCGCTCGGCGGGTACCCCGACGCAGGCGTCGCCAGGGAGTGCGGGCGCGTCATCGCCGGCTGCTGCGCGGTCGCCTGCGCGGTCACCACCGTGGTGTCCGCCGGGAACTGCGCCTGCAACGCGGCGATCTGCTCGCCGAACTGCTCCATCGTCGGCGGGCGCTCCGCGGCGTTCTTCGCCATCGCGCCGAGGATCAGGTGATCGATCGCGGGCGGCAGGTTCAGATCCGGCCGGCGCTGCGACGGCGGCACGATCGTCTCGAGCAGGTGCTTCGAGAGCAGCGCCATCACGGTCGGTGCTTCGAACGGCAACCGGCCGGTCACCATCTCGTAGAGCAGACCGCCGAGCGAGTAGATGTCGGTGCGGCCGTCGATCGTCTCGCCGCGGATCTGCTCGGGCGACATGTACTGCGGCGTGCCGAGCATGTCCCCGGCCTGCGTCATCGCGAGCTGTGACTGGCGGTTCTCGTCGCGCAGCTTCGCGATGCCGAAGTCGAGCACGCGCACGACATCCTTCTGCCGGCCGCGCTCCTGCAGCATCACGTTGTCGGGCTTCAGATCGCGGTGAACGATCTTGTGCGCGTGCGCGTCGACGAGTGAGCTCGCGATCTGCGACGCGATCTTCAGCGCGCGCGGCAGCGGAATCGGAGCTTCCTGATGGATCACATCGCGAAGGCTCTTGCCCTCGATGTACTCCATCGCGATGAACAGCGAACCGTCGCTGTCCTGACCGAAGTCGTAGATGTTGACGGTGTTCGGATGCGAGAGCTTCGCGACGAGCTCGGCCTCCGCGTTGAACCGGCGCAGCAGCATCTGGCTGTTCGCCACCTCGGGACGCAGCAGCTTCACCGCGCACGCGCGCTTCAGCGAGATCTGCTCGGCCTTGTAGACCGCGCCCATCCCGCCCTCGCCGAGCTTCTTCTGCAGCCGATAGCGTCCCGCGATCTCTTTGCCCGTCAGCGACGGCGCCTCACCGATACCGGCGGCGGCCATCTTCGGGTTCGACGATTCGGTCGCTGCCATGACGTGGCCGCACGTCCCGCAGAATCGGGCGTCCTCCGCATTACCGGCCTTGCAGTTCGGGCAGTTCACGTCTCGCTCAGCGCAAAGATGGCATAGAGGGGTGCCGATCCGCCGCGAAGAATGCGCGCTTCGATCCGGTGGTCGTCGAACAGCGCGATCACTGCCAGGGCCTCGCCGCCCCCGTCGGGCATGGGTACGAAGGCGAGGTACACGCGCAGCGGTGCCCCCGAGAACGTCATTCCGGCGAGTGCATCGGCCTCGGCACCGGCGAGCGACTCGACCGGGGCCGCCGCCAGCATCCCCGAGATCGAGAGCTCGCCGCGCAGTCCGTGGGTGTCGAGGGCATTGATCTCGAGCGTCGCGATGGCAGATGGCGGCACGCCGACCCGCACGACCGCCGCTTCACCGACGCGCGGGCCCGTCCACCGGCCCCTAAAGTCGCGCAGATCGTTGCAACCACCGACCAGCGCGACCGCGACGACGACGAGCGTGGCCCAGCGCACGCGGTCACGGTAGCACCGGCCGGGAGCGATGCGCTACGTTCACGGTAGATGCGGAACGGGCTCGCGATGGTGCTGGCGCTGTGCGCCTTCGCGCCTCGCGTCGCCGCGCAACCCGAGCCCGAGCCTCAGCCCGAGCCCGAGCCCGAACCCGGGCAGCCCCCGCCGGAACCTCCGCCACTGGAGCCAGAGCCCGAGGAGCTGAAGACCGACAGCGAGTTCGGCCCGGTGATCATGATCGAGGCGATCGACGTCATCGGCAACACCGCGACGCAGACCGAGCTGATCCGCCGCACGTTGCCGCTGCAGCCTGGCGACGTGCTGCACGCGAGTGACAAGCGGTTGCGCGAAGCGCGGTTCAAGGTGCTCGCGCTCGGCTTCTTCCGCGACGTCACGCTCGCGATGCGCAAGGGCAACGAGCGTGGGCAGGTGATCCTCGAGGTGCGCGTCGTCGAGCGCGGCACGGTCGTGCTCAACCGGCTGTGGTTCGGCACGTCGAACATCTCCCCGTACTGGCTCGGCGTCGACGTCGGCGAACGGAATCTGCTTGGCCTCGGCATCGGCGTCGGCGTTGGCTTCATCTTCGCGGCGCACGGGGACGTCGACGGCAGCCGCAACCAGTGGGCCACCGAGCTGCGCGCGAACGATCCATCGCTGCTCGGTACGCGGTGGGGCGCGAACGCGTCGATGACGCTCGTGCACGGCAGCGAGCCGTATCGCGTCGCCGGTGATCCGCAGGATGTCGATCCGCAGGACGTGCACGCGTTCCCGTACCGCCGGTTCGGCGGGCGCGCGGGCGTGACCTACGACGTCTCCGCGTTGATGCGCTTCTCCGCGGGCCTGCGCGCCGAGTTCGTCAATGCCGAGCTGCCGACGGCGCCGACGCTCGAGCTGCCGGATGGACGGATCACCGCGATCGATCTGCACCTCGATCGCGGCGACAGCCGCGTGATGACCGCGAGCTTCGGGTTCGACCGCGACACGCGACCGGATCCGATCCTCCCGCACTCGGGCGGCCACATCGCGATCGGCGCGGAGCTCGGCTCGTCGCTGCTCGGCGGCAGCTACGAGTTCGCATCCCTCTTCGGCCGCTACGAGCACTACTGGCCGCTGCTCGGCGGCAGGCATGTCATCGGCTTCAAGTTCGCCGGGGGCGTGGTGATCGGCGGCGCGCCGCAATTCGATCGCATCCATGTCGCCGACGTGAACCGCATGCTCACGCCGCGCGCGCTCGGGGTCGTGCTGTCGTCGGCGGCGCCGATCGACATCCTCGGCACGCGGCCCGACAAGCCCGTCTACGGCGACATCGGCGGCACCGCGACGCTCGAGTACGCGTTCGAGCTGTTCCGCGGCAAGGGCAAGAACCGCGTCTACGGCGGCGATCTGTTCTTCGGCGCCGGCGTATGGGGCCTCGGCGAGCAGGCGGATCTACGCGCGCGCGACGCCAGCCTCTACAACGCAATCCCGCTCGACATCTACGTCGACGCCGGCGTGCGGATCGATACCGACGTCGGCGTGTTCGAGGTCACCGTGGCGAACGCGCTGGGGCGGCTGCGGTGAGAGCGCTCGCGCTCGTTGCCATGCTCCTCGCCGTCGCTGCTCGCCCGGTGCGTGCCGACGAGGATGACGACCGTCCCGAGGTGCAGAAGATGCGGTTCGTCGAGCGCGGCGAGCAGCTCCACGTGACCGCATCGATCGCGAAGCTGTTCGACCGCGCGGCCTACGAGGCGCTCGAGAGCGGCTTCACCTCGACGGTGCTGGTGCGGTTCTGGATCTATCCGCGCGACTCGACGGATCCGGTCGCATTCATGGCCGTGACACGGCAAGTGCTCTACAACCTGTGGGACGAGGTCTACGAGCTCAAGTTCGACGAGCCGGGCGCAAAGAAGGTCGTCAAGGAGAAGCGCAAGGCCGAGGCGCTCAAGCGGATGACCACGATCGATGACCTCCCGATCGCGCCGCTCGCCACGCTGCCGTACGACAAGATCTTCCTGCTCGCCGTCGAGGTCGAGCTGAACCCCGTCGACAAGAAGCTGCTCGCCGAGGTGCGGCGCTGGCTCTCGCAAGGCACGGGCGGTGGTCTCGATCGCGGCGGCGCGTTCTTCGGCTCGTTCGTGTCCGTGTTCGTCAATCCGAAGATCGCGGCTGCCGACCGCGTGATCCGGATCCAATCGAAGCCGTTCTACAGGCCACGTCCATGAGCAAGCACCGCCGGCGCCTCACGCTGCGCTTCCGGCTGACGCTGCTACTCGCGGTGGCGGTGATGCTGCCGCTCGTCGTCGCGTACCTGCTCGTCGGCCAGCTCGGCAAGACCGCGGCGAACGTCGCGGCCAGTGATGCGTCGCTGCGCGTCGAGTCGATGGAGCGCGCGACGCACCGCTATCACGAGCTCGTCAACGTGACGAAGCGCGTGCAGGGCGAGATGGCGGAGCGCCTCGCGAAGCGCCCCGATCTCGCCGCCCTCGATCCGAACACGGATCTGAAGGCGATCATCGACGACCCGGCGCAGGCCGGCCTGCGCGCGCTCGCGATCCTGCGAGCCGACGGCACCGTCGTCACCGAGGCCGCAAAGCCGCAGACCGGTCCGGACTGGCGCGACAAGGTCGTCGATCAGCAGCTCCGCGCCGACGGTGCGACCTTGCGCCTGACCTTCGAGGTCTCGGCGACGCTGCAGCAGGAGCTGCAGGATCTGAAGACGTCGATCGACGGCACGCGAACCGTCACGCAGATCCAGAGCGCGCTGCCCGAGACGTACCAGTTCACGTTCCTCGTGCTCATCGCGCTCGCCGGTGCGGTCGCCGCGGGCATCGGCGTCGCGTTCTCGATGCGCGAGACGCGCCGGATCGAGTCCTTGGTCGCGACCGCGCGCCGCGTGGCCGACGGTCATCACGATGCGCGCGCCGAGCTGCTGGGTGGCGACGAGATGGCCGAGCTCGGCGATGCATTCAACACGATGCTCGACAACCTCGACGAGACGCGGCGCCAGATCGAGTATCTGCAGCGCATGGGCGTGTGGCAGGACGTCGCGCGCCGCCTCGCGCACGAGATCAAGAACCCGCTGACGCCGATCCAGCTCGCGGTGCAGCAGTGCGTGTCGGCGTACAAGGGCGACGACGCAAGGTTCAAGAAGACGCTCGCCGAGGCCGGCAAGATCGTCGAGGAAGAGATCGCTGCACTGACCCGGCTCGTCGACACGTTCCGCACGCTCGGCGCGCTGCCGAAGGTCGAAGCCTCGCCGATCGCGCTCGCCGACGTGATCGAGGAGCTCAAGCTCGATCCCACGATCGCCGCGAGGCTCTCGCTGAAGCCGCCCGCTGAGGCGGTGACCGTGCGCGCCGACAAGCTGCTGCTGAAGCGCGTGCTCGCGAACCTCGTCGAGAACGGCATCCACGCCGGTCTGGAAGCGGGCAACAAGGGCGATGTCGTGATCGCGTGGTCGCGCGACACTCGGCGCGATGTCGTCGCGATCACCGTGGACGATCACGGCAAGGGCGTCGCCGAGGACAAGCGCGAGAAGATCTTCGAGCCATACGTGACGACGAAGGCGCAGGGCACCGGCCTCGGCCTCGCGATCTCGCGCAAGATCGCGATCGAGCACGGTGGCGAGCTCGCGATCGCTCCGGACCGTGCCCCTACCGGCGGCGCGCGGTTCGTGGTGTCATTACCTCTCCGTGGCCCCGAGTCTTCTCTGGCGTGAGCTGTTGATCGCGTCGCTGGCGGTGGGGTGCCTCCCGCCCGACGAGCCGGCGAAGAAGCCCGCGCAGGTCGACGCCGATGCGCAGGCGCTGGTCCGCACCTGGATCGTCGCGGATCACATCCTTGGCAAGGGCAGCTCGATCACACCGGCGGAGGCCACCGGCTTCAACGGCCGCACGATCGAGATCACGCCGCTCGGCTACGTCAGCCCGTGGCAGGGGTCGTGCGAGGAGGCGGGCCGCACGAAGCGCACGCGTCCGCTGATCGAGGTGATCAGCGAGCTAGAGATCTCGCCGTCGGCCGAGGGCGAGGCGACGTCGTTCGGTCTCGGCGCGAAGGTCATCGAGTTCCGGCTGTCGTGCACCGACCGCAAGCACCCGCCGCCGCTCACCCTGTTCGTATCGAACAACAAGGCGATGACCTGCTTCAACGGCGTCTGCTACCTGATGAAGCCGTTCTAAGTCCGCGACACGCCTGGCAAACATTCCTTGTCACTGACGCGAGGCTCGTTGCGTTGGTCAGGTGAAAGGACCCTGAACCATGGCAACGTCGACCGCTTCCACGACCCGCATGAATCCGCACTTCCCGACCACTCGCGAGGGCGCCTCCAGCGGCGCCGAGCTGTACACGCTGGACGGGCGCACGCTGCCGCTCGTCGCGTCGACGCTGCGAGCGGAGGCACAGGGCGGCATCGCGCGCCTCGTGCTGGAGCAGGCGTACGTGAACTCGTACGCCGAGACCCTCGCCGTCACCTACCGCATGCCGCTGCCTGCCGAGGGCGCGGTGTCGGGCTACGCGTTCGAGATCGCGGGGCGGGTCGTTCGCGGCGTTGTCGATCGCAAGCAGCAGGCACGCGAGCGCTTCGAGCAGGCGATCGCGAGCGGCAAGACCGCCGCACTCCTCGAGCAGGAGCGGTCCGACATCTTCACGCAGAGGATCGGCAACATCCCCGCGGGCGAGACGATCATCGCGCGGATCACGATCGATCAGCGGCTCGTGTGGCTTCCCGAGGGCGAGTGGGAGCTGCGGTTCCCCACGGTGATCGGCTCGCGCTACTGCGGAACGGCCGAGACGATGAACGACGCGCGCGCGACGCACGTGAAGGTCGCGCCGCAGGACGTCGGCGTGCGGCTGCAGATCGAGCTCGCGATCAAGGACGCGATCAGCGGCGGCCGCAAGGCGGCGTCGCCGTCACACCAGCTCGCGCCGAAACCCGATGGCACGATCGCGCTCTCGACGGGCACGCGCCTCGATCGCGACCTCGTCGTGCGCTGGCCGGTGGCGTCGCCCGCCGTCGGCGCATCGCTCGCTGTCGCAAGGCCCGGTGAAACCGCGGAGGCGTTCGGTCTGATGACGATCGTCCCGCCGGCCAAGACCGCGGGCGTGAAGCCGGTGCCCCGTGATCTGCTCGTGCTGCTCGACACCAGCGGCTCGATGGGCGGTGGTCCGCTCGAGAAGGCGAAGCAGGTCGTGGCGATGCTGATCGATTCGCTCGGCGAGGCCGACCGGCTCGAGCTGATCGAGTTCTCGAACAACCCGCGCCGCTACAAGGACGAGCCGGTGATGGCGACCGCGAAGGCGAAGGCCGACGCGATCAAGTGGGTGCGCTCTCGCACTGCCGACGGCGGCACCGAGATGCGCCAGGCCGTGATCGAGGCGCTGCAGACGCTGCGGATCGGCGCGCAGCGCCAGGTGGTGGTCGTCACGGACGGCTACGTCGGTGGCGAGCAGCAGATCCTGCGCGTGTTGCACGAGAAGCTACCCGCGTCGTGCCGCCTCCACGTGCTCGGGGTTGGCTCGGCGGTCAATCGCTCGCTCGCAACGGCGCTCGCCCGCGCGGGCCGCGGTGCCGAGGTCATCGTCGGCATCGACGAGGACGCCGAGCGCGGAGCGAAGCGCCTGTTCGATCGCACGCGCATGCCGGTGCTCACGAATGTCGAGATCTTCGGCAGCGCGCTCGTGCGTGCCGTGCCGGAGCACATCCCCGACGTGTTCGAGGGCTCGCCGCTCCTCGCGGCACTCGAGCTGCGCCCCGAGGGCGGCGAGCTCACGGTGCGCGGCCAGCTCGCGTACGAGGCGTGGGAGCAGACCGTCAAGGTCCCGGCGACGCGCGTCGGTGATGGCAACCCTGCCCTCGCCGCGCTGTTCGGCCGCGAGCGCGTCGCGGATCTCGAGGCGCGCTCGACGCTCGAGACCGTGAACGCGGAGATCGAGGCGCTCGGCCTGCGGTTCCAGATCGCGACGCGGCTGACGTCGTGGGTTGCGGTCGACGAGACCATGACCATCACCCCCGGTCCCTCGCGTCACGAGGTCGTGCCGCAGGAGGTGCCGTATGGCACGAGCGCCGCGGCGTTCGGTCTGCGCGGCAGCGCGCCGATGATGGCGCAGGAGCAGTTCGCCGTCGCGCATTCGATGAAGACCATGGCGGTGATGGTCGGCGGCGCGTACGAGGACGACTCCGACGAGGAGATCGCCGCGCCTCGCAGCATGGCGATGACGCGCGCGGGCGTCGTGAAGGGTGGCATGCCGATGGGTGCCGGCGCGGGTGCACCGCCGTCCCCGCGCGACCAGGACGAGGACTTCGGCGAGGCCGCTCCGTCCGAGCTGATCGGTGAGAGCGAGCCGACGGGTGTGTCGACGCGCACCGGCGGCTACGCGCCGCCCGCGCCGTCTGCGCCTCGCATGCAGGCACCGGCTCCCGCGCAGCCGGCGCAGCCCAAGGCCGAGGCCGCAGGCAAGCTGGTGCCGCGCGCGTTCAGGGTCAGTGCGGGTGTCGCTGCGCCGGAGCCCAAGAAGCCGATGGCGCCGAAGGAGTCGCGCGCGCGAATGTGGGCCCTGCTCCTCCTGCTCGCGGGCCTCATCGCGGCCTTCCTCTACGGACTGCTGCGCTGATGAACGTCGACCTCGACATCCACCTCGCGCCGATCGTCGCCGGCGATACCGTTGCCTTCGGGCGATGGCTCGCCGGCGCCGAGCCGACCGTGCGCCTGACCCTGCGCTCGTTCGCGACGGTGGTGGATGTCGAGGCGGTCCTCCAGGAGTCGCTACTACGCGTGTGGCAGGTCGCGCCGCGGTTCGAGCGCGACGGTCGCGAGAACGGACTGCTCCGCCTGGCGATCCGGATCGCGCGCAACCTCGCCGTCAGCGAGGTGCGTCGTACGAAGGCGCGCCCCGCCGATCAGTACGACGAGGACACGACGGAGGACGCACTCGATGCGCCGCCGCCGGATCCTCTGCTGCGCAAGCACATCGCGGACTGCCGCAACAAGCTGCCGGCGAAGCCGCGCCAGGCGCTCGAGGCGCGGCTCGCGAGTGGGGGCGGCGACGATGACGTCCAGCTCGCGACTGCGCTGAACATGCGGCTCAACACGTTCCTCCAGAACTTCACGCGCGCGCGCAAGCTCCTGGCGGATTGCCTGAAGCGCGCCGGCGTGGTGCTCGATGCGGAGCTCGGCCTATGACGCCTGAAGACGAGGAGCTGCTGGTCGAGGAGGTCGCCGGTGCGTGGCGACCCACGACCGGTGACGAGCTGCACTATCACAAGGCGTGGCACGACCTCGACGCCGCCGGCCGTGCGCGCGCCTACGAGCTGGCGCGTGCGCTGCGCCCGCTCGAAGCGGCGCTCGATCCGGCGGGACTCTCGACGACCGCACGCGCGGTGCTCGCGAAGATCCGTCGTACGTAACCTCGGGGGAGCGAGTCGCCGATCGGAGAACGCAGGCTCGCGAGCCTCGCGACGCCTAACTGCGCGTCGCTACTCGAGCCGCCGGCTGGCACGTCGAGTGCTCATGAGCTGGTTCGTCACAACCCGAACCACAAGGAAGCAAGACCATGAGCACCACCACCGAGTTTTCCACCATCTCTTCTCTCGACCTCGACAACGTGACCGGCGGCGTGAACTGGGGCGAAGTCGGCCGTCGCGCCGTGTCGTGGGGCGGCGTCGGCGCGGCCGCCGGC
>JACCRC010000444.1 GCA_013813765.1 Deltaproteobacteria bacterium
GCGGGAGCTGCGCTGAGAAACGAGTTACAGAAGCGACACTTGATCGCTTCGTCCTGGATCTCCTCGGCGCAGAAGGGGCATTTCTTCATCGCTACATCCGATACCCGAGGCCCACCATGAAGTCGATCGCGGTGATCGACTTGATGTCCTCGCGAAGGCCCTCGGGGGCTGGACTGTAGGAGAACGCGATCGGGGTCACTGTCACGAGGAAGTTCGGCGTGATCGCGAAGTCCACGCTGACGCCGAGGCGCAGGTGGAACATTCCGAGCGCGCCGCTGGTCTCGCGGTCGTCGGTGAATGGGCTCATGCTCACGCCGCCGAGGAACTGCGCACCGATGCCGAGGTCGCCGCGCAGACCGATCTTCGCGCCGACGGCGTAGGTCGCGCCCGCGTTCGCGAAGAGGCCCATCAGCTTCGCGCTCTTGCTCTGGCCCATCGAGTTCTCGTACGGAACGGGCGTGTACGTGAAGCCGGCGCCGAGCTCGAGGGTCAGCTTCTCGTTCAGCGCGAGCGGGTAGCCGCCGATCACGCCGAACGTCGCCTGGATCGGGACCTTGAGGTCGCCGGTGGTGACCTTCGCGCCGCCACCGAACGCGCGCACGGAGAGGACGGTCGGTGCGTCGCTGGGCGTGCTCTTGACGATGCTGCCGCCGCCCTCGCCCTCGCCTTCACCCTCACCTTCGCCGCCGACGGCAACGTCCTTGGTTCCCTTGTCGCCGGTGGTGCCCTTGTCGCCGGTGGTGCCTTTGTCGCCGGTGGCGGTATCGGGATCCTTGTCGGGCGGTCGGTTGCGGATCGCTTCCTGCTGCTTCGCGCAGTCGTCGAGCTCGCGGATGCGGTCCTCGATCTCCTTCCGCTTCTCTTCCTTCAGCGGCTTCTTCGTGTCGTTCTCCTTCAGCGCGAGGTAGCGCTTGTAGAAGAACTGGGCCTGATAGCAGTCCTTCGCCATGCGATAGGCCTGCGCCACGTTGAACAGATACGCCGCCTTCTTGCTCTCGCTGGGCTCGAGCTCGAACCCCTTCTTGAACGCGTCGACGGCCCCCGGGAAGTCGCCGAGGTTGTACTTGTTCTCGCCTTCCTTGTACCAGTCGTCGGGAGTCTTGGGCTGTGCCGCTGCGAGGGTCGGCATCAGCACCGACGCGCAGATCAGGAGGATCAATCGCTTCATGTTGCTCCGACGAGTCTAGTCTGGTCTCTCGAGGCCCGTATCGTCACGGCGGCCCGACCCGCTGCCGCGGCCCGTATTTCCGGTGCCGCGCCCGGTACCCGAGCTCTTCCTCTTCATCGTGATCTGGTCGGCGACGTCGGCATCGACCGAGAAGTTCTTCAGCACGATGTCCTGATACTTCTCGAGCTTCAGCGTGATCGTCACCGCGTTCTTGTCGCGCGGAACCTCGAACGGCTCCGGCGTCTTCTTCTTCTGATCGACACCGTCGACGAAGATCGCCGCGCCGGGCGGTGTGGTGGTCAGCGTGATCGTGGAGACCTTCGGCTCCTCGGGGATCACGGCCGAGCCCGCCGCCGACCCGGTGCTCGCAGAACCGGTGCTTGCCGAACCCGCCGCGGTGCTCGCCGAACCCGCCGCGGATCCGGCGCTCGCAGAGCCCGTCGCCGCGGAGCCCTTGTCGACGGTCCTGTCGTTGGAACCGGGCGTGGCGACCGCGTTGGATCCCAACGTATCGCTGCCGGTCTCCGACGAGCCCGACGCGGTACCGCTGCCGCTCGCCGGAACGTCCTTGCCGGTCATCACGATCGCGATGCCCGCGCCCGCCGCCGCGAGGACGAGCACGCCGGCGATCAAGAAGCCGGTCCGGCTGCGCCGGGGTGGGGCCTGGCCGGTAGCCGCGCCGAGCGTCGTGGGGGCCGGAACCGCGCCGTAGTGGATGCCCGACGGCGACGGACCGTAGATGCCCGACGGGTGCGCGAGCGTACCGGGCACGGGCGTGAACGGCCCCGGCGTCATCCGCACGGGGACCGGCGTGCTCGACGGCATCAGCTGCCGCTGCAGGAAGCCCTGAACGCTGCCATGCGCCTCGACGTAGCCGACCGGATCGGCCATCGCGCGCATCATCTCTTCCATCGTCGGGAACCGCATGTCCGCGCGCTTCTCGAGGGCCTTCAGCACGACGAGCTCGACGTGCGGCGGCAGCATGCGGAACGCCGACGGGGGCGGTGGGCGCTGCGCGAGGTGCTGGACGATGATCTCGCCGTAGCCCTCGCCGATGAACGGCACGCGGCCGGTCAGCATCTCGTAGAGCACGATGCCGAGCGCGTAGACGTCGGTGCGGTGATCGACGTTACCGCGGCCCTCGCACTGCTCCGGCGACATGTACGCGGGCGTGCCCATCACGATTCCGGCGCGGGTCTGCGACGAGCCCTTCGCATCGCCGGTGAGCTTTGCGATGCCGAAGTCGAGGAGCTTGACGAAGTCGGTGTCCCGGCCGCGCTGCGACAGGATGATGTTGTCGGGCTTGAGGTCGCGATGGATGATGCCCATCTTGTGGGACGCGGCGAGCGCGTCGGCGACCTGCATACCGATCGAGAACGAGCGCTCGGGCGGCAGCGGCGAGTGCTGGCGGATCAGCGCCGACAGCGTCCCGCCCGCGAGGTACTCCATGATGAAGTACACGAGCTGATCTCGGCCGCCGCCGGCCGAGATCACGCCGTAGTCGATGATGTCGACGATGTTCGGATGACCGATGTCGTTGACCGCGCGGGCCTCGTTGAAGAACCGCTTGGTGACGTCCTCGTTCGCGGAAAACTCGGAGTGGAGGACCTTCAGCGCGACCTTCTTGCCGATCTGGGGGTGCTCCGCAAGATAGACGGAGCCCATCCCACCCTCGCCCAACTTCTGGATCACCAGATAGTTGCCGATGGTTTGCCCGATCAGGAGGTCTTGGTGCGGCGGCCCTTGTTGGGGGTCCATGAGGTCTCCGCGACGGTTCATCTTAACCTACAACCAGGCAACCTGGTGAAAAGTCGCGACAAGGTGTCGAGCGTGTCACGATAAGGACGATGCGCAACCTTGCTGTCTGGGTTGTCCTCGGCCTCACTGTCGCGCGTCCAGCGTGGGCAGATGACCTACCCGAGGTGAAGTCGAGGGCCGCCGTGGCCATCGACGCGGCGACCGGCGCCGAGATCTTTGGCAAGGATGCAGACGAGATCCGGCCGATCGCGTCGACGACGAAGATCTTCGTGGCGATGGCGGTGCGTCAGAAGGGCATCGAGCTCGACGGCTGGACCGAGATCACGCGTACCGACGCGAAGGCCTCCCGGGGTGGCTCGAGGACGCGGCTCGACGTCGGGCAGAAGTTCAGGAACAAGGACCTGCTGCGCGCGATGCTGATGGCGTCCGACAACCGCGCCCCCACCGCACTGGGGCGCGCCGTGGGCCTGGAGCCCGACGAGCTGATCCAGGAGATGAACAAGGTCGCGAAGAAGCTCGCGCTCAAGCGGACCAAGTTCACCGATACCTCGGGCCTGCGCGGCAACGTCTCGACGGCCCGTGAGATGGCGATCGCGCTGCGCGCGGCACTCGAGGACGACGTGCTTCGCGGCATCATGCACGAGCAGACCGCCGAGATCGTGTCGAAGGATCGCTACGCCCGAATCACGTACGGAACCACCAACCAGCCGCTCGTTTCGAAGCGCTACGACGTCGTCGGCGGCAAGACCGGCTACACCAAGCCCGCCGGGTACTGCTTCGTCACTGCCGTGAAGTTCGACAACCGCGAGGTCGTGATGGCCTTCCTCGGCGCGGGCGAGAAGCTCACGCGCTTTGGTGACTTCAACCGGGTCGCCGGCTGGATCGACCGCGGTGCTCCGGGCGCGAAGATCGTCACGAAGCGCCCGAAGCGCGCGACCCCGCGGCTCGACGTCGAGACGCGCGGCCGCGTCGCTGCGCCGTGACCGCCGGCCCCGACGGCGTGGCATGCTCGGCAGGTGACGTGGAACCGGCGCGAGCTGCTCGCGGGCCTCGGAGTTGGCTCCGCGTCCCTGCTGCTCGCGTTCGGCTGCAGCGCGCCCGCGCAGCAGGTGCGCCGCGTTCCCATCGTTCGCGATGACGTCCGGACCTGGTTGCGCGATGCGGTCAGCCGGCTCGCCACCGTCTATCCACAGGTCCACGCGCTCGCGGTGACTCGCCGGCGCACGACCGCCGCACTCGACATCATCGGCCGCGGTGTCGCGCGCACGCGCCGTGATGGTGTCGTGATCTCGATTCGCGACAAGGACGGCGTGCGACGCGAGTACGCGACCGCCGAGCTCACGAAGGCCGGCGTCAACGCCGCGTGGCGCGCGCTCGCGGGCGGCAAGCTCGCCGCGAAGGACCTCGTGTTCCCGGAGCCGCCGCGTCCCGGCGCCGAGCCGATGGAGATTCCGGACCACGCGCTGCGTAACCGCGTCGGTGCCATCATGCGCGGGGACAAGAGCGGCTCGACCCGGATCGTCTACGCAGCGGCGTTGATCGATATCGACGACGTCACGGTGTGGTCGATCGCACCCGGCATGGACCTGGAGCACCAGAGCCGCCGCGTGCGCAAGCGTGTGGTGCGCGCCGCGTGGAATGGCTCGCGCCCGAGCGTGAGCGAGGTCGAGCGCGGCTGGGTCGGTGAGGTCGACGATCACCACCTCACCGAGGAGCAAGTCACCAACGCCAGCCTGAACGCGATGCTGCTGATGACGCCCGGTGCGTTCTCCGACGGAGAATCGACGGTGGTCCTCGAGCCGGCGGTCACCGCGTCGATCGTCGATGCCGCGGTGCGCGGCCTGTTCACCTCATCGTCAGCGCGACGCCCCGAGGTCGCGCGCCGGCTCGCGCTCGGCGCTGCGGTCGCTGCACCGGCGCTCACGCTCGTCGATGATCCGCGCGCGCCCGGTGCCTACGGCGGTTTTCCGTTCGATGACGAGGGCGTGCCCGCCGCAGCCATCACGCTGCTCGATCAGGGCAAAGTCGCGGGTCGTCTCGCTTCGGGTCGGGCACGGCGTCCCGGTCACGTCGGCTTGCTCGCGCCGTCGTCGTCGCACCTGAGGCTCGTGCCAGGCATCGGCAGCCGGCTCGCGCTGTACACCGACGGATGGCTGCTCGAGGGCAAGGTGTCGGCGACGTTCGATCCGGCGAGTGATCGGATGGTCGTCGCGGTCGCGCGCGCGAAGGAGATCACGGCCGGCAATCTCAGCGGCCGCGTGTACGCCGATGTCGAGCTCGTCGGTGATCTCGGACCTCTGCTCGCGAACGTCAGCGGCGTCGCCGAGGAAGCCGAGACCTCGGTGATCCGCGAAGAGATCGGCGGCGAACCGATGTGGCGATCGATCACCGCGCCGTGGATGCGAACGCGCGGCAAGCTTCGCGCACGGCGGAGGCAGACGTGATCTCGCGCCGCTCGCTCGTGTCCGCGCTGAATGCGCGCAGGGTTGCCGACTGGGTCGTGATCGAGCGCGGCCAGGAGGTCGCGACGATCGCGGAGGATCGCTCGCTGCACCGCACCGAGCAGCGCACGCGGTGGACGATCGTCGTGCATCACGATGTTCCGCGCGGCCGCGGCACTGCGCGGCTCGATCTCGCGACGCGGCAAGGCGAGGCGCGCGATGTCGTCGAGCAAGCGATCTCGCTCGCGAGCGCGGCCGTCGGTCCGCCGTGGAGCTCCACGCCCGCCGCGGCCCCCGCGAAGGTCACGCTGCTCGACGACAAGCTGGCGAAGGTGAATCTCGCCACCGCCGCAGCGGAGCTGCTCGCTGCCACGAAGCGCCCCACCGGGGCGAACGTGCAGCTCGCGGTCGAGCTGCTCCGCGAGCGCGTGAACGTGCAATCCGAGTCTGGCTTTCACACGTCCTGGATCGCGACGAACCTGACCGCCGAGGCGCTGGTCGCCGTCGGAGGTCACAGCCTCGAGCTAACGCGCGACGCGCGGCGCAGAGTCGACCTCGAAGCCGACCTCACCGCTGCGCTCGCCTCCGCCAGCTCCGACCTGACGCTGCTCGCGTCGGCCGGCAAGCCCGAGCCCGGGCGCTACTCGGTGATCTTGCGCGCGGACGCGCACCTCCACGGCGGCGGGCTCGGAATGTGGCGCGTGTTCGCCGAGCACGCAGCCGCCGAGACCGAGCGCCAAGGCCTCGCGCGCTACCGGCAGGGAACCGCGATCGCGCCCGGCGCGGATCAGATCGCGGAGCCGCTGACGATCACGTCGGACGGTGCGCTCGATTTCGGCGCGCACTCGGCGCCCGTCGACGACGAGGGCGAGGCCGTGCGCCGCTTCGCGCTGATCGAGCGAGGCGTCGCATCCGGGCTCGGGCTGTCCGCGCGCGAGGCCGCCCGCCGCAGGGTCGAGCCGAACGGCGGCGTACGCAACCTCGTCATCGCGCGCGGCACGTGGACGGACGCTACGCCCGCCGCCCGCACGATCGAGGTACGTCGGCTGCGCTCGCTGTCGATCGATCCGTATACCGGCGACGCATCCCTCGAGCTCGGCCTCTCGATCGATCGCGACCGCAACCGGCCGTTCACCGGCGGCACGCTGCGCCTCGATCTCGTCTCTGCCCTCGCCCGCGCACGCCGCAGCTCCGATGCCCTTCGCCGCGGTCCTTACCTCGGCCCCGTCTCGGTGCTCATCGAGGACGCGGAGCTGCTCGTGTGACGGCGGTCCCCTGCCCATCCTGCGGTCAGAAGATGAACGCGGCGGCGTTCGTGTGCCCGCACTGCGGCGCACGCCGCGCAGGTGCCGACCCCGGCCTCGCCGGCAAGGCGCTGTCGCAGGACGAGGTGAAGGCGATCATCGCCGTTCATGGCGCCGACGCCGAGCCGGCGCAGGGCCTGCTACCGACGCTGATCCTCCCGCACCCGACGACGCATGGCGCGGCCCGCGCTGTCGAGCTGGTGTGCACCGTCATCGCGCTGCCGATGGTGATCCTCGGCGCGGTGACGATCGGTCTCGCCCGACGGCGCATACGCCGAAGTGCCGAGCAGACCACCGGAGAGCTCACGCCCGTGCTCGCGGCGAGTTTTCTTGGCGGGCTCGGCCTGTACTCGGTGCTATCGATCGCGGGCATCTCGTCGACGACACGCCTCGCGCTCGTGGTGGCGTCGATCGGTGCGCTCGTGATTCGCGGCATCATTCGCGCGCGAGAATCGACGAAGCGCAGTCGCGATCTGCACGTGCTCGCGAAGCCCGACCCGGTGCCGCGACCATCGCGGCCGCAGCTTCCAGAGGCGCGCGTCGTCTCCGCGCCGCGGAGCTCCGGTCCGATCGTGATGACCGTGGCGCCTGCTCGCCCCGTCGAGGCGCCTCGCGCGAGCAGCTCCGGCTCCCCCGACGAGCCGTCACTGCTCAAGTGACTACTGCTGCGTCGCGCGCGGATGCGCCGCGACGAACGTCCACAGCGCATCGGTCGCGATGATGTTGTCGCTCTTCTTGCCGAGGAACGGCAGCGTGTCTCCCCCCGGCCACTGATGTCCGCCGTCCTGCACCGTGCACAGCGTGACGTCCGCGCCATCGGTGCATCCGCCATGCGTCACGCACGTGACGTCGCCCTGCTGATACGTCTGCGACGTCGTGGTGCAGCAGTTCTTGCCCTTCCAGAACATCACGCCTGCTGCACGTACTGATACTGCGACAGGCTATCCGCCGTACCGTTGATGAGCATCGCGGCCACCGGCCTCGACGGGTTGCACGGGCTCTTAACTGAGTGAAGTTCGTGGCAGTGGTGTGGCAGTGGCTCCCGCCTCGTCGGAGGGAACCGCAGCGATCATCGCTGCTCGAGTTGTGCGAGCGGGGGGACTCGAACCCCCACGCCTATTCAGGCACTACCACCTAAAAGTAGGGCGTCTACCAATTCCGCCACGCTCGCCTGCCCGTACGTCTAGCACAGTCAACGACGTTTCGTGGACCCGTACGTTGGCGTCTGTGAGTGGCAGTTCGGGCATTATGCCGACTACGCGGTTATGCCGCGTAGCGGCCCGGCCCCGACGACGATGTCGCTTCTATACGCGGCATAATCCCGGGGCCTGATCCTGGTCCTTCCGGCGTGGAGCCGGGAGGAGGCGCCATGGATGCTGTCGCGACGGTCCGCATGTCCGGACCACTCACGCGTTACGTCGAAGGGTTTGCGGCCGACTGAGAGCGCACGGCTACACCGGGCTATCGCTCAGGAATCTGCTCCGGCTGATGTCGGACTTGAGTCGCTGGCTCGAGAGCCAGCGGATTCCCGTGGAGGAGTTCGATCACGCAGCGATCCGTCGCTTTCTCGCTAGACGGCGGCGGATGTACACGCACTTCACGAGCGAGCGTGCGTTGGGTCCATTGCTCGCGCATTTGCAAGCAGCCGGCGCAATGACCGCGATCGTCGTTGCCGAGGAGTCGCGCAGCGAGCTGCTACGCGAGTACGAGCAATACGTCGTCGAGGAGCGAGGAGTGACTCCGGCCGTTTGCGAGCGCTACCTCGCGGTGGCCGGCGAGTTTCTTCGTCGCCGCGAGGTGTCGTCGCTGACGATGCGTGACGTAGCTCGGCACGTAAGCGCACATGCCGGCCTCGGTGGGTTCGAGGGCTGGCTCAGCGCGTTGCGCTCGGTGTTGCGCTTCCTGTTGGTGACATCGAAGACGAAGACCAATCTCGTCTTCGCAGTGCCATCGACGCCGCACTGGACGCAGACCTCGTTGCCGCAGGCGCTCGAGCCCGACGAGCTCGCCGCTGTTCTGTCGAGTCCCGATCGGCGCACGATCACGGGCTGCCGCGATTACGCGGTGTTGATCCTTCTATCTCGTCTCGGTCTCCGCGCTTGCGAACTCGCGGCTGTGCAGATCGAAGATATCGACTGGCCATCGGGCGAGATCAAGATCCGAGGCAAAGGGCGGTCACTCGCCCGACTGCCACTGCCCGTGGACGTCGGTGAGGCGATTGTTGCGTGGAACTCCAGCACCCTGGCGAGGAAGTACCGCATGTAGGGGACGTTCGCGGGCACGTGATACTTCGCGCCCGGATCGATATCTCTGGCTGACGGCGTGGCCGGCGTCCGAGCGTCGGACACGGTGGATCAGAACATCGCGAAGGATCATGC
>JACCRC010000037.1 GCA_013813765.1 Deltaproteobacteria bacterium
CGAACCAGCTTTCCTCGCTCATGGCGCCGTGGTGGCCGCGTCGGGGGTAATCGGTCGCGCCGTGATCACGAGGACCGGCGCGTTCTCGACTACCTCGAGGACGCAGGGCTCGTCGAGCTTCACCGCGCGTCGCACGTCCCTGCTGAAGAATAGGACTGCCAGATCGTCGAGGCATGTGTAGCTGGTCTTCCCGCCGCGCTTCAGTCGCAGGACGCCCGACTTCCTGACGACCGGCGTCGAACAACTGACCTTGCGGTACTTCTGGAACGAGCCGCGCCACAAGTAGAACGTCAGCCCGATGAGCGGTCCGACAACCGACGTCGCGAACCCTGCAAGCCAGTCGTGAGCGAGGAAGCGCGACACACCAAAGGCGAGTAATCCGGCGCTCGTCCCGAGCCCAACGGGAAGCAGGATCCAGAACCAGATCCGCTGCCAGCGTGTCCACCGCAGCACCAGCGCGACTTCGGCCTCGGTCAGGGTGCGCTTGGCCATCGCCACGTCGACTCGTCGCGCGGGCCGGGCACCAACACGCGATGAACGGCTCCGCTTTTTCACCGCGGTGCCGCTTCGGGAAATCGAAAGATGAGCTTCAAGGCGGCTTCGAGCTCGGCTTCGGATTCTGCGCCGAGGCCGGTGTACTGCGCATCTGCTTCGGGCTCACCGTCGCCTCATGGTAGCAGAGGAGGTCGAACCACGAGGCGGTCGCTTCGGCCTCGCTCCAGATCGCTATACGCGTGCGGTCCCCCGTAGACTCCCAGCATGTCCGTTGCCAAGATTATCGAGATCAGCTCCTCCTCGAAGACCTCGTTCGACGATGCCGTCAAGCAGGGCATCGCCGAGGCCAACAAGACCCTCAAGAACATCGAGGGTGCGTGGGTCCAGGACCAGAAGGTCGCCGTCACGAACGGCGTCGTGA
Source organism: Deltaproteobacteria bacterium (assembly GCA_013813765.1). Lineage (GTDB taxonomy): Bacteria > Myxococcota_A > Polyangia > Haliangiales > Haliangiaceae > JABFXX01. The sequence continues at coordinate 917 of JACCRC010000037.1, forward strand.
CCGAATACCGCGTGATGCTCAAGGTCACGTTCGTACTCGAGTGACATCAGCGCCACGAAGCGTCCCAACCTCGACCTCGCCCGGGACGAGCTTCTAGCTGCGGCCGACGCCTTGAGCCCCTGGGTCCTACGCCTATGTTCGGATGCCTGCAGAATGCACCGCGAATTCTCTGAGGTGCGGCGGAACGCTTCCTGCAGGTAACGGCTGTCGTCATGAACCGGCAGCCGCGGACCATGCGCTCGATCTTCGTGACGGTGATGTTGCTCGTGACAGCGCTGTCGTTACTGGTGTCGATCGCGCTCGTGGTCCTGACCACCGAATTGAGGGCAGCCACCGAAAGCGTCGGCGCGTCCGTGGAGAGCGTCAGGATCGTCGAGGAGGCCGAGATCGATTTGCTCCTCCACGCTGGCGCACGAGACACGGTCGTGGGGCACGACATCGAAGGCAATCTTCGTCGGAAGATGCACGCCGCACGCGAATACGTGAGCTCGCAGCAGGAACGGGAGTTGCTCGAGTCCGCGGCTGCGAGCGTCGAGTCCTACCTGGCCGCATCACATGATCCGGGTGCCGAAGCGAAGGAGGTCGAGAGGCGCCATGCCAGGGCGTACGGAGCACTGGAAGCCCTGGCCACGCTAAACGTGGTCCAGGCGCGAGCGAGTCGCGAAGCTGCCGCGCGTGGGAACCGAATTGGCAACGCGCTCGGAATCGGGGTTGGCGGACTGCTCGTGTTGGTGTTCGGAGTGGTCGGGGTCTGGCTGCGTCGCGCCTTTCGTCCGTTGTTCGGGCTCGCCGAGGTCATGACGCGATTCGGGCAGGGGCAACATGACGCCCGAGCGCACGAGACGGGCCCTGCGGAGCTTCGCGAGATGAGCAGGCGGTTCAACGAGCTGGCGGATGCCGTCGAAACGCAGCGGCGTTCGCAGATCGCATTTCTCGGTGGAGTCGCTCACGACCTAAGCAATCCGCTCGGCGCATTGTGCTTGTCGCTCGAGCTCCTGGAGACCGACATCACGCCTCAGAACCGCTCCGCCTTCGAGCGTGCGGAACGGCAGCTGAAGCGAATCGAACGGATGGTCGGAGACTTCTTGAATCTTGCGAAGATCGATGCAGGTGAGCTGGATCTCAGCATGCAGGTGCAGGACCTGAGGGTCATCGTCTCCGAGACGCTGGCCGATCCCCGGCTGTCCATTCGGTTACCAGCGCAACCGATACTCGTTCGCTGTGATGCTCTGCGAATCGAGCAGGTGGTCACGAACCTGGTCTCTAACGCGCTCAAGTACTCACCGCGCGCCACGCCCGTGGAGGTCGAGCTGGCTATTCAATCCCGACGAGCAGTCCTGCGCGTCGTCGATCACGGAGTTGGCATCTCCGACAACGAACAGCGCGAGCTGTTTCAGCCATTTCGACGGGTGGGTTCATCGCGCGCAACGACGCCGGGCACCGGATTGGGTTTGTGGGTCGCGTGTCGGATCGCGGAAGCACATGGTGGAAAGCTTGTCGTCGAGAGTGCGTCGGGGCAGGGGTCTACATTCAGCCTGCACCTGCCGCTTTCCGACGCCGGTCAAGAGCATCTCGAACCACCAACCCGCGTTCCGGCAGCTTGCGAATCGGACTCGACGCGCTAAGTTCCTTGCTTCGCGCCACCACAGGCATCCGCCTCGACACCGAGCTGCGCAAGCATTGCCCCGACGAGCGCCGGGGGGAGGTTGTCGGCACTCACTTGTTCGGCGAACCGCTCGATCCGTGCACGGCGCTGCCGGCGCGACGTGTGCTCGAGACGCTCGAAGAAGGGCGCGAGCTCCCATCGACACGCTGCTGCAACGATCCGCTCGCGTTCAGCTTGCGACGTGACCAATGCGAGCGCGCGGGTGGCCGCCACACGTCGAAGCACGCGCGTGGGCAGACGCTCGATGTGCTCGATCCACGCAGCCGGATCACTGGACGAGAGGGGGATGACCGCCGCGACGGCTGGCGTCGGAACACGTCGGCGTGCCTCGACGTTCGCCTCCAGAAGGCGGCGCAGCGCGGGTGCAACGCTCACGAGGTCAGCCGAGTTGTGCTCCGCGAATCGCGCAGTATATGACGGCGATGTGAAGCACAGCGTCGTCGTGCTCCCGCTCCAGCCGTAGTACTCGACGGCGCGCTTGGTGCTCACGCACGACCGTCCGCACTGCGTAGCCGCACGCGCGTGAATCTGCGCGCGCACGAGGTGGCCCACGATCGCGAGGAGCACGAACACCAACATGCCCGCGACCAAACCCACTGACCAACCGAGCAATGCACCTGCGGCGATGCCGAGAAGCGTGATTGCCGCCGCGGTCATCGAGCCCGCGTCCCAGTGATCGACGTGTTCGATGCAGCGGCGGCAGTAGGGAAACAGCGCCTCGCGCGCCGTGTCCTCGGCCATCTCCCGGCGACTTGCGCGAAACGGCACGATCAACTCGGCGTCCGGAGGAGCCCCGCAACAGGGGCATTCCAGCGGTAACACGAACCTGCGCGAGCAGACCTCGACGACGACGGTATTCATATGACGACGCGCACCGCGCACTAGGGTCAGCAGGGCGCATGCCATCGCCAACCTCGTGGGCCGTGGAGCTGCCCGTTGCAGCGTGCACCGACACTGTTGCAGTTCGCCTGCGCGAAGGACACTACGCTTCGTAGAACAGCACGATCGTGAGGCAGTGAAACGCAGCATCCGACGACTGCCGCACGACCCGACCCATCACACGTACCTGGGGATTCGCCCGAATCCACGCCGTGACGACATCCCCGAGCGCGTCGCGCTCTCGCGCCCTCGTCGCCGAGAATACTTTCACTCCGAGCTGTCCCATCTCACCTCTCTGGTTCAGATCCCCAGGCCGATGCCGCCACCCATCACGACGTGAACGAGCACCATGGCGATCAACACGCCAAGCACCGCACCGCAGGCGATTAGCACCCACGCCCCCACGCGATGACGTACAGGCTCCGTCGCCGATCGGCGTCGCGTCACACGAACACCAGCCATGGTTTGACGATCGAGCTCCCGCGGAGGAACGTGCTTCTGACGACCGCCCGGTGACGGACGAACGTGATGGCGAACCGCTGCTCGAGAGCGCTCAGGAAGGTGGGCACCTTTGCGAGCGCGGGAACGGAATCGAGCAGCTGGTGGTCGTCGCAGCCGTGGACATAGGGTTGGTCGGTGAGGCGAATCGACGAGACACGCTTCCCGGAGCGGAATACGAAGTTCCACTCTTCGGGGTAGATGTTCAGCTCGAAACGAGTCCGCGGGTCATCGGAGTCCAGCGTGATCTCGACGTACCAGTGTCGCTCGCCCCTCGGGTCGAGGCCTGTCTCGTCGAGCCACATCTGGCTCTCCGACGCGCCAACCGTCAATCTGGCTCCGTCCATCGTGGGGAACTTGAGCACGATGCGTGCCTGAGCCCGTCCGCGGTGGGCGACGCGGCAGGTTGCAAGATCACCGTGGCATTTTGCAAGGCATCGCCCCTCGTTGCGGATAGTGGTACGCGATCGGGGGATGACGACGCGCGTGCTGCCGGTGCTGGTAACAATGCTCGCGGCGCTCGCGGCACTGTTCCTCATCGGCGGCCGTCTTTTGGAGCGTGACCGCGAGGCGCTATTCGACCGGTTTGCGAAGGAGCGCAAGACCGGGATGGAAGAAGCCGCGCGCGGAGTGCAGCTCGAGGTCGCCGACATCGGCGACGATCTCGAGCTCGCCTCGACGCTGCTCCAGAAAGCCGAGACGACGGAGCTCGCGGAGCGCGAGTTGCACGCGATCGCCACGATCAAGCGCGAATACCTCGTCATGTACGCCCGCCTTGGAGATGGACCGACCACGCGCGTGACGGCTTTCGATGCGCCGCCCGGTGTCGACGCACTCGCGAGCGACACGCTCGAGCGGATGTTGATCGCGGCGCGCGCGGCCCCCGGTACGCTGCAAGTCTCGGCGGCGTCCTCCACGCACGGGCCGGCTGCGTGGTACCGCGTATTCGCACGTCGCCCGCGCGACCATGGCCCTACGGTCGCCGTCGTGGTCGACATGGCCGTCGTGCTCGGTCGTATCAAGCTCTCGCGCGACGCGACGGCGCGCCTCGCCGTGATCGATGGAGGCGGAAGGTCCGCGGCGGTGAGCGACCCGAAGCTTGCGCGCCATGCGAGCTCCGCCTCCTCTCTCTCCCACCTCGTGATGGAGGCGCGGAGAGGAGCATCCTCGGTGACAACCGTGGGCGCTGCGTTCGCGAGCGAGCTCGGTCTCCCAGATGCGACCGCGGTGGCGATCGCGGTCCCGCTCGTCGTCGAAATGGACTCGCCATGGGCGCTGCTGGTCGTCGCCTCTACGATCGCGATCCAGACGCAGGAGCGGACGGTCGTTCGACGGATCCTCGTCGGGGGCGCACTGGTGCTAGTCCTCCTCCTCTCCGCATCCGCATACGTGATCCGCAACTCCTACCGCGCGCGTGCGCTGCGCGAGCAGGTCCGGAACGCCGAGCGCCTGGCTCACCTGACGGAGAAGGCCGAGAAGATCCTCGATCACATCCCTAGCGGTGTGCTCGCGCTCTCGGAGGACCGTCGTGTCACCGCTGTGAACCGCTGGCTCGCCGAGCGCCTCGGCGACGACATCGTCGGTCGGACGTTCGAACAAGCATTCCGCACGGCGCGCATTGATGATCTTGCAATCGTGCGCGATCTCGTCGACCGCGCGCTCGCCACGCGCGAGCCCCAGTCGCTGCGCCACGAGCACATCGATCTGCTGGGCTTCGAGGCGTCACTGCACGTGCACGCGGTGCCACTCGCGCACAAGATCAGTGACGTGAGCGTGCTCTTGGTCCTCGATGACCTGACCGAGATGCGCAGGATCGAGCAGCGTCTGCTGCACTCCGAGAAGCTCGTAACGGCGGGCCAGCTCGCCGCTGGAATCGCGCACGAGGTCGGCACTCCCTTGAACGTGGCGCGCGGACGCGTGGAGCTCACCCTCTCGCACCTCGGGAACGAACACGACGAGACGCCTAACCAGCAGGTAGCGATCGAGCAGATCGATCGCGTCACCCGACTGTTGCAACAGCTGCTCGACTACGTCCGGCCGGCGCCCGCATCCTTCCGGGACATCGAGCTAGGGGGTACGCTGCACGCGGTGACGGACCTGCTGGCGGCGCAGGCGACGAAGCAGCAGGTTGCATTGTCCGTCGACGTCGGCCCCTCCCTTCCTACGCTGCGCGCCGATCCGGACCAGGTGCAACAGATCATCATCAACCTCGTTCTGAACGCGATCGATGCGTGCTCTCGCGGGGGCAGGGTTTGGTTGCGGGCGCGTGCGCGCGAAGGCGGACTCGTCGTCGAGATCGAGGACGACGGTCAGGGCATCCCGAGGGAGATCCAGAAGCAGGTTTTCGATCCATTCTTCACGACGAAGAAACGCGGACAGGGGACTGGGCTCGGGCTATGGGTCGTCGCGCAGCTCGTGCGCGCGCAGTCTGCCGAGATCGAGCTCGACAGCACACCGGGGCAGGGTACGACCGCGCGTGTCGTCTGGCAGGTGACGTGATGAGTGCCCGCACGGTGCTGATCGTCGATGACCACATCGAAATGGCCCGGCTGCTCGGGGACAAGCTCCGCGAGGAGGGCTGGCGGCCGCGGATCGTTGATGGCGGACGTGCCGCGATCGAGGCGCTCGGCACCGCCGTGCCCGACCTCGTGATCACGGACCTCCGGATGGCCGACGTCGATGGCCTCGATGTGCTCGACGCGGCGCGCGCCGCCGATCCAGACCTTCCGGTGATCATCATGACCGCGTTCGGTGCCATCGACACGGCCATCGAATCGATGCGGCGCGGTGCCTGGCACTACATCCTCAAGCCTGCGCGGCTGGACGAGATCTCGGTACACGCGCATCGTGCGTGGGAGCACCGCACGCTCCGTCGCGAAAACCGTTCGCTGCGCGTCGAGCGCCGCGCGGGCCTGTCCGCGCTCGTGGGCAAGAGCGCCGCGATGCGGGAGCTGTACGCGCTGGTCGAGCGCGTCGCCCTCGCGGGCTCCCCCGTCCTGATCCGCGGCGAGAGTGGGACCGGCAAGGAGCTCGTCGCGCGAGCGCTGCACGACTCCGGGCCGCGCCGCGAGCGTCCGTTCCTGGCGATCAACTGCACGGCCCTGCCCGAGTCCCTGCTCGAGAGCGAGCTGTTCGGCCATACGCGCGGCGCGTTCACCGGCGCGACGTCGGCGAGGGCTGGTCTGTTCGTGGAGGCGAGCGGCGGCACGCTGTTCCTCGACGAGATCGGCGACATGGCGCCGGCGCTGCAGACGAGGCTCCTGCGCGTCGTGCAACAGGGTGAGGTCCGTCCCGTCGGGTCCGACGAGTCTCGGGCCGTCGATGTCCGCTTGATCGCAGCTACGCACCAGGATCTCGAGGAACGCGTGAAGGACGGCCGGTTCCGTCAGGATCTGTTCTACCGGCTCAACGTCGTGGC
>JACCRC010000097.1 GCA_013813765.1 Deltaproteobacteria bacterium
GCTCTCAGCAATGCACAGGAGATTCGCGCGCGCTGTGGCGCCGTGCCGCTCATCCTGCCGGACATGCCCGAGATGGCTTGACGCAGGAAGTCCTGATTGCGAAACTGTTCCGGTGGAGACATTTTCACGGGGAACACTCGATCCGTGGTGGGTAACCGGCTTTTGCGATGGGGAAGCCAGCTTCACCTTCAGCCGCTCAAACGCCAACGTCTCTCTGTACTTCGCCGTGAAGCTGACGGCGACTGACGAACCCATCCTGCTTCGACTGCAGGACTACTTCGGCGTAGGGAAGATCTACAACGTACGGGCGCGCGCCCCGACCGAGCGCGCTGGCGCGACGAAGACAGCCAGTTTGTACCGCGTCACCAAGCATGACGAGTTGCCACTCGTCACACGTCACTTCGACGCATATCCGCTCCAGACCGAGAAGGCAGGGGCGTACAAGATCTGGCGCGCCATGGTCGAGATCAAAGCTACGTACCGAGGACGGGACGGCGAGGCGCTCAAAGAGCTGGCGTACAGCCTTTCCGCTGCCCAGGCCCGAAACCGAAGCTGGCGCTAGAGGGCCGCGCGGAGATCGCCAAACAACACCCGGAGCTGCGCCGGCTGGTGATGGGCATTGAGCCCACTCGGATTCGGCAGGACCCAGACGACGGTCGTTCCGATCAGGTCCGGCTGCCGGCCGATCGGCGCCGCTCGCTCATCGAACGCGACGCGAAACGCAGTCAGCCCAACCACCGCGAGAAACCTAGGCGTGTAGCGAAGGACTTTCCGCTGCAGCGAGCGGCCGCCCTTCCGAAGCTCGTCCGGCGACAGCTCGTCCGCCGTTGCCGTGGTCCGGGGGCAGATGTTCGTGACGCCGAGGTTGAGGTCGAGCAGGGTCGTGTCGTCGAAGCCGGTGAACAGACGCGGGGTGAACCCGGCGGCGTGGAGGGTCGGCCAGAACCGATTGCCGGGACGCGCGAAGTGGTGGCCGGTCGCCGCACTGTAGAGGCCGGGGTTGATCCCGCAGAACAGGACGTCGAGGTTCGGTGCGATGACGTCGCGCAGCTTCTTGGCTCGAGCAGCCTCGAGCTGCTCCTTCGTCGGCTTCCACGGAGTGTTGGTCGTGGAACGCGGCATCAATCCGGCTTGCGGAGCGAGACGATCGCCCGGGTCTTGTCGGCGAGCTCGTAGGGATGACGCTGGACGGCCGACGGAAGATCCGACCGAGTGATCCCCTCGAAGCCGAGGACGATACCGCCCGGTCGCACATGGTCGAGGCCCATCCGAAGCCAGTCGACCAGATCGAACGTCGCGCGCGAGGTGGCAGCGTCGTAGTCACGGACGTCGTGATCCTCGATCCGGATCGCGAGCGCCTCGAGGTTCACGAGCCCGAGCTCGCGGGCGGCAGTGCGAATGAACGCATGCTTCTTGTGAACGGGCTCGATCGCAAGGAACAGCGTGTCAGGGCATTCGACCGCTGCGACCACGACTGGAAAGCCCCCGCCGGAGCCGACGTCGAGCACCCGCTGTCGGCCGACCAGGTGCGGGACGATGTGAAGGCTATCGATGATGTGATCATCGATCTCAGCGGTCGTCTTGGCGGCCGAGAGGTTGATGCTCTTGTTCCACTTGAGGAACAGTTCGCTGAAGTTTCGAAGGGTTCCGCCAATTACACGTTGCGTCATGATGTGGCTTCAAGAATCAACTGACTCGCCCGCGGAACGATCACGACCTCGCCCGGAGTATCACGGATCGCATCCCCGACCGAAGCGGCGAACTCCACGAGCGTGCACGCCACCTCGTTCGCCGGGAGTCCGGACACGAGCGCGATCCGAGCTCCAGGCGGGAGCCGGGGCAGGATCCCGATGCGGAAGATCGCCTCGTTGACCACGACCTTCGGACCGATCCCCTCCGGACACTCGGCCACCAGCACGAGGATGCCACCGGGCTGGAGCAGCGGGACTGACGCGGCCGCGATCTTCGCCGCCTGATACAGCGAGGCGGTCACCGGTAACACGTCCGAGGCGATCACGACCGGGGCGCTCGGGCCGCGCACCGTGAACCACGACCGCGCGGTGTCCGCTCCAGAACGAAACGCCAGGGCGAGGTCCCCGGAAACCGCAGCGTGGATCGCGCCATCAGGCGCGCAGATCCCGTTCAGCAAGAACGCTGGACAGGGCAGGAGGTCGACCGCTTCGATGAGGTCTTCGCGGCACGGATTTCCGTCGACGATTCCGGCGCGCGAGCCCGGCGCCGCCTTGAGCGCATGGTTCGTCCGGATCGCTGCAGCTTCACCGAGCCCAGGAAAGATCGCCTTCACACCTGCACCAAAACCGGCGAAGTAGTGCGGCCGGATGCAGCCGGTCGCGATCACGAGATCGGCCTCGACCGCGCAGCGATGAAGTCGGACCGGCGTCCCGCGCGACGTGATGCCGAGGTCGACGAGGTCGGTCCCGCGATGGCCGTCGTGGTTGACGATCCGCGAGGACGCGAGGAGGTCGTCGGGGATGCCGAGGGCCGAGACCTCCGCGGGTCCGTGGGTGCCGGTCGCGATCGCGATGGTCCAGTCGACCGACGGGAGCCGCTTCTGAAGGGCGGCCAGGAAGGCGCCGCGGGGCTCGTCGCGGGTCTGGTCGCTGATGATCACCGTCACCCGAGCGCCGGGCTGGACGAGGTCGCCGACCGGCCGGCTCCCGATCGGGTGGTCGAGCGGGCTTCGAGAAGCTCGCCGAGCGGTCGGGCCGGAGGTCGTCGGGCCGCCTCGACGACGCTTATCGAACGACCCGGGAGGCTCAGCGGGTATGGGGACCGCCCGTACGGCAGCTCGATCACGCGGAGAGCGTACGCTCGCTTCCTGGCTACGATCGTGATCTCCCGTTACGATTCACCTCGATCTCTCGGGCCCCGTGTCGAAGCAAAGCTTGCTCCTGGTCGACGGGGACACTCGCAGCCTTCGAGTGCTGGAAGTGTCCCTACGGAAGGCGGGATTTACCGTCACGCCGGCGGCGTCTGTTCAGGACGCACTCGACAAGCTCGAGCTCCACGCTCCCGACCTGATCATCTCCGAGACCACGTTCACGGATGGCGATGGGTTCGAGCTGCGTCGCCGGGTCCGCGCGATCCCTGATTGGGCGGAGATCCCCTTCATCTTTCTGACCGCCGAAGCAGCGATCGAGAACAAGATCAAAGGGCTCGAGCTCGGCGTCGACGACTACCTCACCAAGCCGATCTACATCAAAGAGATCGTCACGCGGATCAACATCCTGCTTCAGAAGCGTCAGCGCGCCCGCTTCGAGGAGCGCAAGGATGGCCATACCCGGTTCGCCGGCCGGGTCGCGGACATGCCGGTCGTCGACGTGATCCAGACGATCGAGATCAGCCGCAAGTCTGGCGTGATCCAGTTCGTCGGCGAGCGCGGGCGCCAGGCGGCGATCTACTTCCGTGACGGCCGCGTGATCGACGCGGAGGCCGGAACCCTCACCGGCGAGGACGCCGTGTATCGCCTGCTCACGTGGAGCGAGGGCGAGTTCGAGGTCGTGTTCCGCACCGTGCGCCGACGCGAGGTGATCACGACGAGCTCCCAGGGCCTGCTCATGGAAGGCATGCGCCGGCTCGACGAGTGGTCGCGCTTGCTCGAGCAGCTCCCACCGCTCACGCACCGCTTCGAGATCGACGCTGGCGAGCTCGCCGCTCGCCTCGGTGACGTCCCTGACAACAACAACCGCATCCTCCGTCTCTTCGACGGCAAGCGCACGCTGATCGAGGTGATGGACGCGTCGGACTTTGGCGACCTCGAGTGCATCCAGGCGATCGCGCGCTTGTACTTCGAGAGCATGTTGCTCGATCTCGATCACGACGCTCCGATGAAGCGCGACACCGGCAAGCCGATGCCGCTGGTCGAGGTCGACGCTCCGACGCCGCTGCATGACGCCGTCTCCGGACCGATTCCGCAGGCGCCGGTCGACACTGCGCGGGTCTCCGACGCGAGCATCATCTCGGAGGAGGTCGTCGCGGAAGCGCAGAGTCAGGAACCGCAGGCGCTGATGGGCGCCTATCGCCCCTCGAGCTTGATGCTGATCGATGCGGCCGTGGCCGCGGCGCAGGCGATCGAGCCCACGCTCGTCGAGGACGAGCCCGCTGCGGTGCCCGAGGCGATCGAGGCCGACGAACACTCGCCGTTGCCGCCGCCGCGTCGCACGAAGCGCGTGTCGGCTCCGCCACCGCCCGAACCACCGCGCGGCCGAGAAGACTCCGGTCTTCGCATGATCGGATCGCTCGGCCGCGATCGCGCCGAGGCCTCGGGCGAGCTCGTGCCGCCGGGGTCCAGCTCCATCACCACGCCGATCTCCGAGACGCAACGAGAGCTGGTGACGATCCTGCCGCGCCGGATCACGCGCGAGATGGCCGCGGTCGCACCTCCGCCGGAGCCTCCGCCGCGTGGAGCCGAAACGGCGAAGCTCGCAGCCCCGGTAGAGCCGCCGGTCCGCCCGCGCACGATGACTCCACCGCGGATCTTCGGCGAGGGTAGTGGCGTGGTCGCGCGGCGATCCGGTCCGGGCGGTGCAGCGATCGCCTTGATCATCCTTGCAGCACTGCTCGCCGGCACAGCGGTGTTCATGCTCGTCAAGAAGTCGAGGCAGAGCGATGTCGCGACGACGCGCGACGCGGGCTTTGATACCGGCATGCTCGTCGCGGATGTTTCCGATGGCGGAACCGCAGGCCAGGACGCTCCGTTCGTCGAGGACCTCGACGCCTACGATCCGCCGCCCGCACACGATGCGTGGGAGCCGCCGCGCGCCGACGCCGGCGTCCAGGCCGCGCGGCCAGATGCTGCGGTCGCCATGGTGGTGGACGCTGCGGTTGCCGTGGTCGTCGATGCCGCGATCCCGCTGCGCGCTGATGCGGGGGTGACGCCGCGCCCCGACGCCGCCGTCACGACGCCTGATGCGGGCGCGGGACCTGGCTCCGCGGATCCGGCGGTGCAGGCGAAGCTGCTCATGCAGAAGGCCCACGAGGCGAACCAGGAGGGCGACTTCGCGAAGGCGCTCGCGCTCGCAGACTCGTCACTGAAGCTTCGCCGCACGGCCCGCGCCCACCTCGTCCGCGCGCAGGCGTTGCAGCGACTCGGCCGGCTCGACGACGCACTCGAAGCCGTCGATGCCGCCGAGGAGCTCGCGCCCGACTTCGCGTCGGTGTTCGAGATGCGCGGCTCGATCCTGTGGGCCGCCGGCCGGCGCCCCGCCGCACGCCGCGTCTACGAGCGATTCCTCGAGCTCGAGCCGGATAGCGCGCGCGCTACTCAGGTCCGCAAGCGCATCGCCGAGCAGCCCTGACGCCCATGCGTGTCCTCGGCCTGGAGAGCTCCTGTGACGAGACCGCGGCGGCGATCGTCGACGACGGCGTCGTGGTCCTCGCCGACGTGGTCGCATCGCAGCACGACGTCCACGCCAAGTACGGCGGCGTCGTGCCCGAGCTCGCATCACGCGCTCACATCTTGAACGTCGTGCCCGTCGTGCAGGCCGCGCTCGATCGCGCGGGCTCGACGCTCGACGAGATCGACGGCATCGCCGTCACGAACGCACCGGGCCTCGTCGGCGCGCTGCTCGTCGGGTTGCAGACGGCGAAGGCGCTCGCGTGGGTGACCGGCAAGCCGCTCGTCGGCGTGCACCACCTGGAAGGCCACCTGTCAGCGGTGTTCCTCGAGCCGGATCCGCCGCCGATGCCGCACCTCGCGCTGATCGTCTCGGGCGGTCATACGTCGCTCGTGCGCGTGAACGCTCACGCCGATGTCATCGAGCTCGGCGCGACTCGGGACGACGCCGCCGGCGAAGCGTTCGACAAGGGAGCGAAGCTGCTCGGTCTCGGTTATCCGGGTGGCGTGGTGATCGACAAGCTGGCGTCGACCGGTGATCCGAAGGCCGTGAAGTTCCCGAAGGCAATGACCACGGCGGAGACCGGCGCGGAGTTCTCGTTCAGCGGGCTCAAGACCTCGCTGCTTCACCACGTTCGCAAGCACGGTGTCCCCGAAGGGCAGGGGCTCGCGGATCTCTGCGCGAGCTACCAGGCGGCGATCGTCGAGGTCCTTGTCCGCAAGACGCGGCGGATCGCTCGGCGCGAACGGCTCGAGCACGTGCAGGTCTGCGGCGGTGTCGCGGCGAACTCCGGCCTGCGCGCCGCGCTGCGTGCCGCCGGTGCCGAGGACGGCTTCAAGGTCTACATCCCGCCGCCGGGTCGCTGCACCGACAACGCGGCGATGATCGCGGCGGCCGGCTATCACCGCCTCGTGCGCGGTGAGCGTGCAGGTCTCGATCTCGACGCGGTGCCGAGCCTCCCGCTTCCGAGGCAACAGGCATGAGCGAGGTCAAACCGCCCCGCGACCCGGTGCGCGCGATGGAAGCGTTCGCCGATGCGCGCGTCATCCTCGCGCGGCACGGGCTTCACGCGAAGAAGTCGTACGGCCAGAACTTCCTGGTCTCCGAGAAAGCATTTCGCGCGATCGTGGACGCGACCGTTCGTACCGACGAGGATTGGATCGTCGAGATCGGCGCTGGATTGGGCACGTTGACCGCGCGGATCGCCGAGCGTGTCACCGCGGGAAAGGTCATCGCGCTCGAGTTCGATCCCGACATGGTGAAGGTCCTGCGAGACGAGCTCTCGGGCGTCGACAACGTCGAGATCGAGCAGATCGATGCGCTGCGCTACGACCTCAAGATGGCGGCGAAGTGGCGCGGCGAGCAGATCTCCGTCTGCGGGAACCTGCCGTATCACATCGCCGCTCCGCTGTTGTTCAAGATCATCGACGCGCGCGAGGCGATAACCCACGCGGTGGTGATGATCCAGAAGGAGATGGCCGATCGGATCGTCGCTCCGCCGGGCGGCAAGGAGTACGGCGCGATCGGCGTCATGCTCCGCACCTACGCGGACATCACGACCGTGGCGAAGGTCGGCGCCGGCTCGTTCGTGCCGCCGCCGAAGATCGACTCGACCGTGATCAAGCTGATTCCACTCGCGCAGCCCCGAGCGCCGATCGCAGATCCGAAGCACTACTCCGCCGTGGTGCACGCCGCGTTCGGCCAGCGCAGAAAAACGCTGCGCAACGCACTGCGCGCCGTGTTCGCTCAGGACGGCGTCGATGCTGCGCTCTCGTCCACGAAGATCGACGGCGGGCGCCGTGGCGAGACACTCGATATCGCCGAGTTCGCGGCGCTCGCGGCGCTGATTCCTCCGGTGAGCTAGAGCAGCAGCCGATGCCGGAGCTGCCCGAGGTCGAGACCGTTCGACGCACGCTGACGCCCGCGATCGGCGGCCGCATCGGCGCCGTGTGGGACAGCGGCATGGGCCTCCACATGAAGCGGAAGCCTCCGCGCGCCGCGCTGCGGAAGCTGGTGGGTACACGGATCACCGGTGTGCGCCGGATCGGGAAGTACCTGCTCGTCGACACCGACGGCCCGAGCTCGCTGCTCGTTCACCTCGGCATGACCGGCCGCTTCCGGATCCACGCGAAGGACGATCCGCGTGCGAAGCACACGCACGTCGTGCTCCAGCTCGGCGCGAAGGAGCTGCGGTTCTCCGATCCGCGGAGGTTCGGGCAGATCGATGTCGTCGAACGCGCGACCGAGCGTGAACACTCCGCGCTCGCGGTGCTCGGTCCCGATCCGCTGACCGATGGCATCGACGACGTCGCGTTCCACGCGCGCGCGAAGGGCAAGAAGGCGATGCTGAAGGCGTTCGTGCTCGACCAGAGTGTGATCGCCGGCGTCGGCAACATCTACGCCTCCGAGGCACTGTGGCGCGCGAAGCTTCGCCCGACGACACGCGCTCACCGCCTGACCTTGGATCGCGCTCGGGTACTCGCCGCTGCGATTCGCGAGGTCATCGCGCACGCGCTCGAGCACGGCGGGACCACGCTCAACGACTTCGTCGCCGCTGACGGTGCCGCGGGCGAGAACGCCGACTACCTGTGGGTCTACGATCGCAAAGGACTGCCATGTCCTCGCTGCAAGACCCCGATCAAGCGCTCCGTCCTCCAAGGACGGGCCACCTATTTCTGTCCAACGTGTCAGACCCCGTAAGCGGTCTACGCTAAGGTCGTTAGCGCTAGGGCCTGAATGTTCAAGGAAACCGCCGACGAAGACCTGATGGTCATGTACCAGAAGGGCGAGGTTCGCGCCTTCGAGGTCCTGCTGTCGCGGCATCGCAAGCCCGTCTACAACTTCATCCTCCGCTTCGTCGGCGACAAGGAGACCGCCGAGGATCTCCTCCAGGAAGCGTTCATGCGCGTCATCAAGGGCGCGGAGGCGTACAAGCGCCAGGCCAAGTTTACGACGTGGCTTTACACCATCGCGCGCAACCTGTGCGTTGACCAGACTAGGAGACGCAAACATCGAAAGCACGCTTCGCTCGATGCGCCGATGGACTCGAGCGAGGAGAGCGGAACGTTGATGGATGTGATCCCCGGCAACGAGATGGCCAGTGATCGCAAGAGTGTGAACAAGCAGCTGCACGAGACGATGCAGCAAGCGATCGCGTCGCTCTCCGAGGAACAGCGCGAAGTGTTCCTGATGCGCGAGTTCCTCGACATGCCGTTCAAGCAGATCGCGGATGTCGTCGGCGTACCAGAGAACACCGTCAAGAGCCGCATGCGCTACGCGCTCGAGAAGCTGCGGCTCGAGCTCGACGAGTACAAGGATCTCGCGAAGGCCGCGCCGTGATGTCGGCCGACGACCGCGACGACGACCTCGAGGGCGACGAGCAGCTCGAGTCGCTGCGCTCCGTCTGGGTCTCGATGCGCGAGAGCGACGAGGATCCGCCCGACCGCGGCCTCGCCGCACTGATGGCCGCGGCGCGCGAGAAGGCGAGCGAGCTGGCCG
Source organism: Deltaproteobacteria bacterium (assembly GCA_013813765.1). Classification (GTDB taxonomy): domain Bacteria; phylum Myxococcota_A; class Polyangia; order Haliangiales; family Haliangiaceae; genus JABFXX01. Next base: position 8,856 of record JACCRC010000097.1, read on the forward strand.
AACCGCCGCGCGAGAGCTGGTGGCAGAGAGTCCTCGCGACGCTCCGGCGCCCGCCCGTGCTCGCGCTCGCTTCGGTCACCGTGCTCCTGGGTGGCGCGCTGTTCGTCATGCAGCGCAGCGACAAGCTGACCTCCGAGCCGAAGGCCGAAGAGATGCAGCAAGCACCCGCGCCGGCGCAGCACGACCTCGCGCCCACACCTCCGCCGAGTGCAAACGCTGCCGCGGGCTCGGCATCCGCCG
>JACCRC010000119.1 GCA_013813765.1 Deltaproteobacteria bacterium
GGTCAGCGCGACGCACAGCGGCCGGAGGTGCTTGCCGCTGAGATCGAGGAGGTGGTGCGCCGCGTGATGGATCTGGCGCGCGCCTCGCGGCAGCTGTGACAGCTCGGTCTCGAACGCGGCGAGGTCATCGCGCACGAAGCGATCGAGTGACACCAGCCGCTCGGCCAGCGTAGGAACGCCGCGGAGCGCACTGACCTGGGAGAGGCGATCGAGTACGCGGGCCGTCTGGGCATGACGAGCAAGGTGGGTCATGGCTGTCCTTGGGATGTTGCCAGTTCGTTCAAAGATTCTTGAAAGTTTGTGCCTCGAATTTGGTTCGCTGCCAAGTCCCTTTGCAACAAAGCGAAATTCCTAGGGGTCTCGGAACCCCAGCATCCCGTCAACGACCGTCACGTATGTAAACAGGACAACAAATCCTCCCGTCGGTAGACTTTCGGGGGTGGCAAGCGCACGCAGGGGCCGCGATTTGCGGCTCGTCAGCCGATGCCGGGTGGAGTTCGACCGCCCGTCTGGCCGCGTGCTCGCCGAGACCGAAGATCTATCCGCGCGCGGTCTGTTCATTCGCACCGAGGCGCTGCTGCCCGTCGGCGAGGAGACCGAGATCAACGTCGAGCTTCCGGACGGCACGATGCTCGCGCTGTTCGGCCGCGTCGCGCACATGCTCACGCCCTCCGCCGCACGTGCGCTCGGCCGTCATCCCGGCATGGGCTTCGAGCTGGTCGGTCCCGACACCGGCGCGCGCCTCAAGCTGCGCACGCACATCGATAGCCTGAAGACCGAGATCACGAACCCCGGTCTCTCGACGACGACACAGGTGATCATCGTCGAGCCCACCGCGCCGCTGCGCACGCGCATGGCGCGCTGCCTCGAGGCCGCGGGCTTCAAGGTCACCGCCGTCGCCACGTGCACCGAGGCGCTCGAGGCGTGCTCGGTGTGGAGACCCGACGCGATCGTCGCGGCCGCGGAGATGGAGACGATGAACGGCGTCGATCTCGCGTACGCGATGAGCGAGCACTCGACGCTCTCCGATGTGCCGCTCGTGCTCACCGGCGAGCAAGGTGACCTCAGTCGCCTCGAAGCGTTTCGCGCCGGCGTGCGCGACTACATTCCGAAGCCGTTCCTCGACGAGGAGCTCGTGATCCGCGTCCACCGTGTCGCCGCGCCACCCGCACCCGCGACCAACCCGGGTCTGCGCGGGAGCCTCGTCGACATCGGCCTCGGCACGTTGCTCTCGTTGTTCGAGTTCGAGCGGAAGTCGGGCATCCTGTTGCTCCTGCGCGGTGGAGAGATCGCGCGCGTGTTCATCGCCGAGGGCCGGTTGATCAAGGTCGAGGTCTCGACCGGCAACGGCCTGCCGAAGGATCGGCTGATGCGGCTTCTCGACTGGCGCGACGGCCAGTTCGAGTTCTCGCCGGCTGCGATCGGTGGACGCGACGAGGTCAACGTGACGATCACCGCGCTGCTGCTCGAACACGCGCGCCGCAGCGACGAGCGCGACGCGAAGACTCCCCCTCCGACGCGGCACTGACCCTGTCGCGGGCTGCGTCGCACGCGGGTCGCACGGCGGATCTCACGCGAAAGGAAGGAAACAACCGCAACCGCGGTTCGTGGTTTCCGTCCACCATTTCCACCCCTCGAGGATCCCCGGCGCATGAGATTGGCTTTGTTCGTGACGTGCAGCGTGATCGCGGCGATCGGATCGCCGGCGCTCGCTGATCCGCTGCCGAGCTCCGTGCGCGCGCACGCGGTGCGTAGGTCGGGTCCAATCTCGATCGACGGCAAGCTCGACGAGCCCGCGTGGGCCGACGCGCCGAAGCAGGGCAGCTTCACGCAGCGGTTCCCGAAGGATGGCGGCAAGCCCGACGCCGAGACACGGTTCGCGGTGATCTACGACGATGTCGCGCTCTACGTCGGTGTGTGGGCCGACGACAAGGAGCCGCACCTGATCCGCAAGACGCTCACGCGTCGCGACCTTGACGTTCCCGCCGACTCCATCGCGGTCGGCTTCGACAGCTATCACGATCGCCGCACGGCGTACGTGTTCCAGCTCAACGCGGCCGGCGTGCAGCGTGATCTGATGATGTTCGACGACTCGAAGCAGGACGACACCTGGGACGCGGTGTGGACCGGTGACGCCAAGGTTCACGCGACCGGCTGGTGCGCGGAGTTTCGGATCCCGCTCAACCAGCTCCGGTTCGCTCAGGGCGAGACGCAGGAGTGGGGACTGCAAGTCTTGCGCATGGTCGCGCGCACCCAGGAGCAGGCCACGTGGTCGCCGTGGCCGCGGACCGCGCCCCAAGTCGTCAGTCGATTTGGCGTCGTCGATGGAATCGATCAGCTGAAGCCGAGCCGCCGCCTCGAGCTCCTGCCGTACGCGAGCGGTGGCTTCGATGTGATGCCGGTCGATGCGGCCGACCCGCTCAACGACTCGGCGAATCTGCGCCGCAATGCGGGTGTCGACGTGCGCTACGGCCTCGGTCCCGCGTTCACGCTCTCGGCGACGCTCAACCCGGACTTCGGTCAGGTCGAGGCGGACCCGTCGCAGATCAACCTCTCCGGCAACGAGCTGTTCTTCGCGGAGAAGCGGCCGTTCTTCCTCGAGGGCGTGGATCTGTTCAAGCTTCCGATCGGCCAGAGCGACAACTCGCCGGAGGGCCAGTTCTACAGCCGCCGGATCGGCGCCGCGCCGCCCGCGCCCGACATGGACTACGACTACATCAAGGCGCCGTCGTCGACGACGATCTACAGCGCCGCGAAGCTGACCGGCAAGACGCGCAGCGGCTGGTCCATCGGCGTGTTCGACGCGGTCACCGGCGAGGAGGATGCGCTGGTCGTCGATGCAGACGGCGCACGGATGTCACCGATCGTCGCGCCGCTCACGAACTACGCGCTCGCCCGCGTGAAGCGCGATCTCAACGAGGGCCGCACGTCGATCGGCGTCTCCGCATCCGCGGTCAACCGCGCGCTCGCCGGCTCGCCGCTCGTGTCGACGCTCCACGATCAGGCCTACACCGGCGGCTTTCAAGTCGTGCACCGGTTCGGCAACTCGCCGTACCAGTTCGATGTCCACGGCGTCAGCAGCTACGTGCACGGCAGCAAGGAGGCGATCGCGCGCACGCAGCGCTCGGTGCGGCACCTCTATCAGCGCCCCGACATCCGCAGCGGCGATCGCTTCGATCCGGATCGCACGAGCCTCGCCGGCTGGGACGTGTCGTGGAAGCTCGGCAAGCTCGGCGAGACCAAGCACTGGCGCTGGGGTTCCGGCGGAGATATCCGCTCGCGCGGCCTCGAGCTCAACGACCTCGGCTTCCAGAACGGATCGGACCGGATGATCCCGTACGTGTTCGTCGCGTACGCAGACAACGATCCAGGCGATCACGTCCTCAACTGGCAGCTCAACACCGACGTCTTCACCGTCACGACGCTCGAGCCACGCGCGGAGATCTACGGCTACGAGTGGAACGTCAGCGCACAGCTCGCGAACTACTGGCAGCTCGCGACCGGCGGCAACGCGCATCTCGGCCGCTGGGATGTCTCTGCGCTGCGCGGCGGTCGCGCGCTTCGCGGCGAGAACCGGCTGCAGGGCTGGGCGAACATCAACAGCGATACGCGAAAGCGGGTGTGGGTATCGTTCAACATCTACGGCGGCCGCACGCCGAAGGCGCACGCGACCGACGGCGGTGTGGAGCTCGGCGTCAACATCCAGGCGCGCTCGAACATCGACGTGTTCGTCGGCCCGAGCTACTCGGATCGCAACGATGCGCTGCAGTACGTCGACGAGGTTGTCGACATGCAGGGCGAGACGCACTTCGTGTTCGCGAACATCCGGCAGACCGTCGCCGCGCTCACGATGCGCCTCAACTGGACGTTCTCGCCGCGCCTCAGCCTCCAGGCCTACGCGCAGCCGTTCATCGCGAACGGCAAGTACACCGACTACAAGGACGTGAACAATCCCGGCGCGAAGACGTACGAAGATCGGTTCGTGCCGCTGCCCGACGGCATGTATACGGGCCGGCCCGACTTCGACTTCATGCAGCTGCGCTCGACGCTGGTGATGCGCTGGGAGTACCGCCCGGGCTCGTCGATCTACGCGATCTGGAGCCACGGGCGCACGAACAGCGGCGACAACGGCCAGTTCGATCTCGGCCGCGACGTCGCGGGGCTCGGCAATGCCGACAGCGAGAATGTGGTGATGCTGAAGGCGAACTACTGGATCGGGCTCTAGCCCATCATTTCTTCGGCGCGGGCGGCGGCGGGTTCAGCTTTTCCCACGGTGCGGAGAGCCCGAGGTACTCGCCCCACTCGAACCCGGCCTCGTACATCGTCTTCACCTGAGCCGGGTCGAGGATCTTGCCGACCGACCCCTGCGCTTCATTGAGGAGGCCGCCGAGGCCCCCGGCGTAGTCGAGCCAGCCGGCGACGTTGCGCTCGTAGGGCGACAGTGTGCCGTCGGCGATCGCCTTGTTCGTGTAGTCGACGACGTCGCCGTAGACCTTGTCGAACGCGGCGTCGAGCTTCGCGGACTGCTCGGGCGTGACCTTCGCCTTCTCCTCGGCGATCTTTCGGTACTCGGCCGCCCTCGTTCGGGGCAGCAGGAGACCGGCGGAGATCATCGGACCGATGCGGTCGCGGTACTCCTGCTCGGTCTCGCCCGGGAGACGGCCGAACATCGCGCCGAATTCCTCGGTGCGGCGGGCCCGGCGATCTAGCCGCGTCTCCTTCGAACCATCGGGGAGCGCGGGCTGCGCCGCATTCGTCGTGCGCGAGCGAAGTTCCGCGGAGCGAGCCTGCGGCTGCGTCCATGGATCGACGGGCTTCGCCTCCGCCACGGGTGCCGCCGCCTTCTCCGCTGTCGCGACCTTCGCATCGGCGATGTCGGATCGCAGCGACCTATTGTCCAGGAACAGCCAGACCGAGGTGCCGAGCCCGAGCGCAGTCGTGACAGCGAGCAAGCGAGTAGCGCGCGCCATGCGAATCAACCTAGCACGTGGGGTACGATACGGCCCGCGGCATGAGCAAGCTCGACGTCTACCTCCGCTCGATCGAGAAGTTTGGCGCATCGGGCGCGGTGCTGAGCTCCGGCCAGCCCGTCCTGCTCCGGTTCCCCGGCGGAGATCGAAGCGCGACCCAGGTCACCCCGCACGATCAGCTAGTCATCCTCGTGCGCGAGGTCGCTCCGCCGGCTGCGCTCGATCAGATCGACGCGCAGCGCCCCACGCGCTTCGAGGTCGACTCGCAGGGCATCCGGTACTCGCTGACGGTGCAGCCGCGGCCAAATGCGTGGCAGGTCGCGATCGAGCCAGCAGCCGCGCCCGCTGCACCGCCCTCGCGCCCCACCCCCATGCCGCGCGCGGCGACCCCAGCGCCCGTCGCGGACAGCGACATGCTGATCGAGCGCGGCCAGTACGATGGCGGCGCGGCCTCGGTCACCACCGCGAGTGGCAGCACGTTCCTCGACCAGCTGACCACGCAGGCGCGCGGCTCGCGGGCCACTGACATCTTCCTCGCCACGGGGTCGCCGCCGATCCTGCGTGCAGGAGGTCAGCTCTCTGCCGCGAACGATCGGCCCACGGATTCCGATCTGTTGTCGCGCGAGCTCGGGATCGTCGCGCCGGCGGAGGCGCGCGCTGCATGGAGCGAGCAGGGCGCGGCGACGTTTGCGTACGGCGATGGAGCAGGGCGGATCCGCGCGACGCTGGGCCGCGACGAGCGGGGTCCGCGCGCATCGCTGCGGCTCCTTCACGGCGAGGGCCCGCCGCTCGAGCGGCTCGGGCTCGGGGCTGCCGTGGAGTGGCTCGAGGGCCGCGGCCTGATCGTGATCGCCGGCCCCTCCGGAGCGGGTAAGACCACCACGCTCGCGGCGCTCGTGCGTGCGCTCGGCGATCGCCGCAAGATGGTGGTGACGCTCGAGGATCCGATCGAGATCGTTCACGCCGCGCCGTCGATCAGCCAGTGCGCCGTGGGTAACCATGTCGCGACCTTCCGCTCCGGCGTCGGGTTCGCGATGCGCGAGGGCGCCGACGCGATCGTGATCGGCACCGTCACCACCGAGGATGCGGCGGCCGCGGTGATCGATGCGCTCGCCGGTGGTCACCTCGTGCTGGCCACGGTCCCCGCACCCAGCGCGCGGGTCGCGATCGAGCACATGCTCGACCGGCTCCCGGCGGGGCAGCGCGAGACCGCGCGGGCGCTGTGCACCGATCAACTGCTCGGCACGGTAACGCCCGTCGTCGCGAAGAACGGGAACCGGACCTTCGAGGTAGGCGGGCTGGGCGGCGGTTCGTAAGCCAGGGATTTGAACCGCCCATAAAAACCGTGAGATAAACAACAAGGGTTCGTGACGGACGATTATCGCGAGGGCGGAACGCTCATCCTGCAGCGCCCGATCGGTCCTTCTGACGAGAAGAAGCCGCCGACCGGTGACGCCTGCCTCGTGAACCTCCACCCGCCGGGGCCGGACATCGGCAAGCGGGTGCCGCTGCTCAACACGCAGTACATCGTCGGCCGCGATAGCGAGGCCGCCTTCGTCGTCAGCCGCAGCTCGGTCTCGCGCCAGCACGCGCGCCTTTATCTCGACGAGCACGGTGCGTGGTGGGTCGAGGACCTGAACTCGACGAACGGCACGTTCGTCAACGAGACCCGCATCCGCGCGCAGCAGCTGACCGACGCCGACCAGGTTCGGTTCGGCGACGCGATCTACAAGTTCCTCTCCGGATCCAACATCGAGAGCGCCTACCACGAGGCGATCCACAACATGGCCATCCAGGATGGCATGACGGGGATCCACAACAAGCGCTACTTCATGGAGTTCCTCGACCGCGAGATCGCGGTCTGCGTGCGCCATGGGCATCCGCTGACGCTCGTGATGTTCGACGTCGATCACTTCAAGAAGGTCAACGACAGCCAGGGCCACCTCGCCGGTGATGCCGTGCTCAAGGATCTCACGGGGCGGATCAAGCCGCGCATCCGTCGCGAGGATCTGTTCGCCCGCTACGGCGGAGAGGAGTTCGCGTGCGTGCTGCCGTCGACGGCGTTGCCCGGCGGCATCGTGTTCGCCGAGCACCTGCGCACGCTGATCGAGGAGCGGCCGACATTCTTCGATAACCAGCCGATCGCGTTCACGATCAGCCTGGGCGTGACTACACTGTACCGCGAGACGGGAGTTGACCCGTCGATGCTGATCAAGCGGGCCGACGAGAACCTGTACGCGGCGAAGCGCGGCGGACGCAATCGCGTCGTGCCGGGTTTGCAAGACCTGATTCCAGGCTAAACATCGGGCCCGTGATCGCGGCCCGAACCCTCGAAGACCTCGGCTGGCCGACCCTCGTCGACCACTGGGCACGCCGCTGCGCGACGAAGCGCGGCGAGGTGAACGTTCGATCGCGGCAGCTGTTCGATGACGTCGACGCCGCCCGCGAGCGCGCTGCGGAGATCACGGAGGCCCGCGGACTCGCGACGCGCGACCTCGCGATCCCGCTCGGTAACATCTCCGACATCGGCAGCGCGATCGCGCGCGTGCGCAAGTCCGCCGCACTCGAGGCGCCGGAGCTCGTCGCGGTCGCGACCACCGGCCGCGCGCTCTCGCGCCTGCGCACGCACCTGCGCGATCACTCGGGCATCGCGCCCCGGCT
>JACCRC010000134.1 GCA_013813765.1 Deltaproteobacteria bacterium
GCTCGACCTCGAGCGACAGCTTCTTCGTGCCGACGATCCACGACGTCGACGCCGCGACGCGCTCGACGAGCTGGATCACGTCCACGGGTCCCGGGCGCGTGTCGATCTTCCCGGCCTCGGCGCGAGAGAGCTGCAGAAGATCGTCGACCAGCTGAAGCAGTGACTGCGCGCTCCGCTTGATCGACGCGCACGCTTCCTTCTGCTTCTCCGTGACCGGCCCGTACACGCCGGCGGCGATCACGTCGGAGAGCCCCTGCACGCCATGGATCGGCGTGCGCAGCTCGTGCGTCATCGACGCGACGAACTGACTGCGCTGCGTCGCAGCTTCGATGAGCTGACGCGTGCGCTTCTCGAGATCCGCTTCCTTGCGGCGCAACAGGCGCAGCGTGGCCGCCGAGAAGAACGCGGGGACGCCGACGACGAGCGCGCAGTAGGCAATCGCGGTGACCGTGTAGCCGACCGACGGTACTTGTCCCGGCGCGCCCGGCACCGGCGTCGGCGGCAGCACGCCGGTCGACATCAGGACGAGCATCACCGAGAAGCTGAGGACGATCAGCGCGGCCATCGCGATCGTGACCGCGAGGTTCGTGAGCAGCGACAGCACCGTCACCACGATCACGTAGGTCGGCAGCAGCGGGCTGTACGGGCCGCCCGTGAAGTAGATCGCGGCGGTCAGGAGGAACACATCCGCGACGGTGTTCACCGCCTGCGTCTCCATGACGTAGCGATCGCGCGACAGCCCGAGCCACGCGAGCGAGTTCGTCAGCAGCTTGACCGAGACGAGCGTCATGTACGCCCACTTCCACGGCGTCAGCCCGAAGAACGCGGCGGAGGCCGCGAGCACGGCGAACCCGATCGCGACGGCAAAGCCGCTCCAGATGCCGTACCAGAGCTTCGTCCGATTCGCCGGCGCTGCGATCTCCGCCAGCGCCGCTTGGAAGGCGCTCGGGGGCACCGGATGCCCCTAGGCTTCGCCAAGCAGCTGACGCACGGTGGTCAGGAGCTGCACCAGATCGAACGGTTTCGACAGATATCCGTCCGCGAGCGCCCCGAGCTGGAGGGTACGACTCGATTGATCGCGATCCGTGTAGACCGCGCTCATCAGGAGGATCGGAGTCTCCTTGCCGCCCGGCATGCTCTTGATCTCGCGCACCAGCTCGAAGCCGTTCTTGCGCGGGAGCTGCACATCCACGAGCATCAGATCCGGCGCGTCATGCTGGAAGCGTTCGATGCCCTCCGGTCCCGACGACGCCGCGAGCGTCTGGTACCCGTTGGCTGCAAGGAAGTCCGACAGAATCATCTGATTCACCGGATCATCCTCGACGACCAAGATCTTCTTCACGCGCACACAGGGTAGCACGTCTAAGAAAAGCGACTGGACGGCACGGGGCCACCCGCCCACAGCCGCGTTCGCGATCCCGGGCTCGGCGGCCAGGCGCGGGCGACGAGCGAGCTCCAGCGTTCGGGCTCCTCGGCGCTGAGCTCGCCGGCTGGTAGCGGCGCGCTCGCGCTGACCTCCGCAGCGATCGCGGAGACCTCGCGATGATCGGCAGCCGCGCGCGACACCTCGCCGGTCGCCGGATCGATGACCGCGGACTCGCCCCACGGCGGCACGATCGATTGATACAGCAGCGTCGTCACGTCGGGCGCGATCGGGCTGTCGACGGTCCACGGTGACGCGTGCGCGAACAGGATCTGATCCGGACGCCGTTGCTCGAGCTGCGCGAGCTGCCCCGGCAGGAGACCGCGGAGGTCGTACAGCGCGACGAGGCCTGGCGCCGGAACACCGATCGCGGGCCACGGCGCGCGCGGGATTCCGAGCCGGGTGGCGATCGCCTCGGCGACGATCTCGTGATCGCGGCCCTCCGGTGCGTACACGCACGGCAGTGCGAGCTTCTTCACGAGTGCGCCGAGCTGGTCGATCGCGTACGCGAGTCGCGGCAGGGAATCGGCGAGCCATGCGTAGCGACCGTGCATCGGATCGTCGAAGCCGTAGGGCGACTGGTGCACCAGCAGACCGCCGGTCAGCACGTAGTGCCAGCCGCGCAGGTCACGCGTGTCGAGCGGGCACGTACCGGCGACACGGTCGGCGCGCTCGACGATGCCCGCGATCGTGCCGTGCAGCGTCGCGGTCTGCGAGCCATCGGGCGCGAGCGACGGCAGCGTCGCTCGCGTCACGTCGAGCCGCCCGATCATCGCGGCGTTGTACGCGTAGAGGTAGCGCGGCAAGTAGCTACGCGCGCGCAGCGCTGCGTGCTTGTCCAGGATGTCGAATGCATCGGCGTGAGCGAGCGCGCTCTCGAGCGCCGACACCAGCTCGCACACGACCTCCTCGCTATCGCCGACGAGCGCGAGGCAATGCCACAGCACCGTCGCCGCGACCTCCGGCGTACCGGCGTCGATCAGCGCATAGCCGAGCTTGTACAGATGATCTGGACTGTCCGGATCGCGGACGACACTGTCTACGAGCTCGGCCAGCTCCGCCGCACCGCGCTCCGCCGCGAGACGCCCGAGCTCACCGAGGAGGCGCTGCAGCTCGGGCACGCGTAGGTCGCGCCCCGCGGGCCACCCGAGCCTCGAGAAAAGGCCGTCGGCCATCGCGTCACTACAGCTTCGCGAGCCGGAGAGAGGTGTCCCACAGCGCCTTGCGAGCGGCCGCATCGCGAGCCGCCGCCGCCGGCTGGGTTGCCGTGCCTTCGCTGAAGTACGTGCCCGACGGCTCGTCGGCAGCCTCGCCACCCGCGAGCCGCACCGCGGTCCGCGCTCCGACCTCGGTGGTCGCGCCCTGCACGGGGCCAAAGCCCTGGCGCAGGAGCTTCGTGCCGATCACGCCCGGGTGCATCGAGTACGCGAGCAGCTTCGCCGGTTCGCGACGTTCGGAGAGCTCGAGCGCGTGCATGATGTTCGCGAGCTTGGACTGCGCGTACGCCGCGTAGCCGGTCCAGGCCAATGCAAGCGAGAGATCGTCGAGGTGGATGCGGCCACGAGTGTGCGCGATCGACGAGACGTTGATCACCCGCGACGGGACGCGCGTGGCGCTCGCCTCGAGCCGGGGCGTCAACAGCTCGGTCAAAAGGAACGCGCCGACGTGATTGACCGCGAATGTCAGCTCGATGCCGTCCTCGGTGAGCATGCGCTCGTCGGTGAAGATCCCCGCGTTGTTGATCAGCACGTGCAGCTCGGGCACGCGCGACAGGATCTGATCGGCGCCCTTGCGAACTGCGGTCTGCGACGCGAGGTCGAACGACACGCCCTCGAGCTCCGCGCCCGGCAGCTCCTCGGAGAGCTTCGCGATCGCCGCGTCCACTTTCGGCTTGCTGCGGCCGTGGAGGATGACCTTTGCCCCCGCGGCGGCGAGCGCGCGCGCTGTGGCGCGACCGATGCCGTCGGTGGAGCCGGTGACCAGGACGACGCGACGGTCAGTCATGCCGCGAAGATAACGCGTGCCGATGCGCGCGAACAATCGCCGGTGGCACCCGCGGTTCCTTCGGCTCGACGACGCGGGACCGTGCGTTCATCGGCATCGGCAGCATCGGCGTGACGCCGGTCCAGGCGGCGATCTTGGCGAACGCGGCCGCGCGGTCCGCGTCGCCGAGTCGGCTCATCCGCGCACCGTGCGTGCCCATCGCCTGCATGACGTCGAGCGAGTCGGTCGCCTGCCCGAGCTCGAACTTGCCGGCGGTCCAGGGATCCCACTGGCCGTAGACGAAGAGCAGGCGATTGCCGTGCTGCTTCACCCATTCGTCGATGTCGCGCATGGCGGCACCGCCGTCGTACGCGGGCTCTGCCGTCGGCAGCGCGTTCGCGTAGTCCGCGTCGCTGAACATGATGTACGGCGTCAGGTACGGCGTGGCCTGGTCGGGATAACCGAGCTGTGCGTACGCCTGGTAGTAGTACGCGTCGAACGCGGCGATCTGGTCATCGTCGTTGTCGGTGACCGGCGAGATCAGATTCAGGAACCCGAACAGCTTCGCGTCGGTATCGGTCGGTGCCGGGACCGTCGAGCAGAAGCTGAAGCCGTAGTACTGCCAGAACGCCCACTCGAGGCTGATGATCGAGCCCTCCACCGCGGGTCGCAGCGGGATGCGGCTGTAGCTGTGCGGCTCGTCGGGGTCCAGCGCCTGCTCCATCGCCTTCGTCTCGACCATCGCGCGCCGATTCTGGAGCAGCTCCTTCGCGACGTCGCGGACCGCCTGGCGGCACGCCGGCGGACCGACGGTGTCGAAGAACGCGTTGTAGCGAGTGTCGGGTGCGCCAAACGAGATCGGCGCGACGTACGGGACGGTGCCGTCGACGTCATCCGGGTAGAACCGGCGGTGATAGATCGCCGTCATTCCGCCCTTACTACCGCCGGTGGTGACGAACTTGCCCGGGTAGATCGTGCGCAGCGCGACGATGATCGCGTGCTCGTCATCGGCCATCTGCTTGATCGTCAGCTTCGACCAGTCGGGATTGGTCGGACGCGATTCGGCGAAGAACCGGTGCTCGATCGAGATCTGGTTCGACCCGAGCAGGCGCGTCAGCTCGACCGTCGAGTCCTGGTAGTAGTCCCAGTACCCGGAGGTCAGGACGATCATCGGCGCGTCCTTGTCCCGGTGGAGGAGCGAGACCCGCTGCTGGAACGTGGGCCCTTCGAGGTTCTCGTGATCCACCGGCTGGGTGAACCGCAGCACGATGAACGTGTAGCCGTCCTGCTCGGTCGGTTCCTGGGTCGCGGTCACGCCCGGGAGGGCATTGAGCTGGGCGAGCAGGCCATTCGGCAAGGCCGCATCGGGCTTGGGATCGAGGTTGTCGCCACAGGCGGCGACCGCCGCGAGCAGGACGAGGGCGCGGAACATGGGGGCAGCTTGCCAGGTCGCCGGCTTGTGGGGTAGGCATGGCGCGAAATGGCACTCTCTGTCGGCATTGTCGGCCTGCCCAACGTGGGCAAGAGCACGGTGTTCAACGCGCTCACGGCCGGCAAGGCCGAGGCTGCGAACTACCCCTTCTGCACGATCGATCCGAACGTCGGCGTCGTGCCGGTGCCCGATGCGCGGCTCGCCCGCATCACGAAGTGGATCCCTCCGCAGAAGGTCATCCCCGCGATCGTCGAGATCGTCGACATCGCCGGCCTCGTGAAGGGCGCGTCGCAGGGCGAAGGCCTCGGCAACAAGTTCCTCGCGAACATCCGCGAGACGCAGGCGATCTTGATGATGGTCCGCTGCTTCGACGATCCGAACGTGATCCACGTCTCCGGCTCGGTCGATCCGATGCGCGACATCGACATCATCGATCTCGAGCTCGCGCTCGCGGACGTGGACTCCGCCGAGAAGCGTCTCAAGAAGGCCTCGGGCCTCGCGAAGACCGGCAACAAGGACGCGAAGACCGAGCTCGCGCTCGTCGAGAAGGTCAACAACCACCTGCAGGCCGGCAAGGCCGTGCGCAACCTCGACCTCTCCGACGACGACCGCAAGGTCGTGTCGACGTGGGGCCTGCTGACGTCCAAGCCCGTCCTCTACTGCTGCAACGTCGGCGAGGGCGACCTGCCGAAGGGCAACGCGTGGTCCGAGCTGGTTCGCGAGCGCGCGAAGACCGAGGGCGCCGGCGTCGTGATCCTCTGCGGCAAGGTCGAGGCCGAGCTCGCCGAGGTCCCCGAGGCCGATCGTGGAGAGCTGCTCGAGTCGTACGGTCTCACCGAGCCCGCGCTCGCGAGCCTCGCGCGCGAGTGCTATCGCCTGCTCGGCCTGCAGTCGTACTTCACGGCCGGCGAGAAGGAAGTGCGTGCGTGGACCGTCAAGAAGGGCGCGACCGGCCCCGAGGCGGCCGGCGTGATCCACACCGACTTCGAGAAGGGCTTCATCCGAGCGAACGTCTACACGCTCGAGGACCTCGAGGCGCACCACAGCGAGGCCGGCATCAAGGCCGCCGGCAAGATGCGCGTGGAAGGCAAGGAGTACATCGTCCAGGACGGTGACATCATGCACTTCCTGTTCAACGTCTGACCGAGCCGCCGAAAGAATTCGCGCCGGTGCGAAGCTACGGCGCGAAGCTCCTTACGGCGAGGGAATCCCTTTAGCGGATGACTTCAGCGCAGAACGTCACCACGCTGCACGGCACGCGCGCGACGCCCGCGTAACGCTTGCGGAGCTCGGCGCGGATCGCAGCCGCGCTCGCATCGTCGAGCTGGTAGCTCGCCCCGAGAAACGCCCACACCTCCTCGAAGCTGCCGCCGAGATCGAGCTCCCAGCGCTCGAACACCGGCTCGCTCCACCCCGCGAACAGCGTGCGCCATCCCGCCTCCGTCTTGGCGCGCGGATCCCCGAAGCGACGCGTCGACGGTGGGAGGAGGTTCACGAGCGCATGGAACGCATCGTCACCATCTGCCGTCGGTCCGCCGCCGAGCAGCGCGATGAAGCGACCGCCCGGCACGAGCACGCGATGAAGCTCGGCGATCACGCGCTCGATGTCATCGAACAGCATGAACGCGAGGTGGCTCGCGACCGCGTCGAACGATCCGTCGGCGAACGGTAGCTGCTGCGCCCTGCCCTGCACCGTGCGTCGCGGTCGCGCTGCCGCGAGCTCCTCGGTGGAGATGTCGATGCCGAGTGCCGTCGGAGGTAACCGCGCGAGCAGTGCGCCGTCTCCACACGCGAGATCGAGCACGCGGCCGGTGCCCGCGCGCTCGGCGAGCCGGTCGTAGCTGCCGCCGCGCTCCATCGCGCGCGCGGTGATCCCCGCGTGACGCGAGTGGAACTCGCGCAGGAAAGCCTCGTGGTCGCTCACGCGCGCTACCATAGCGCGTCGTGCGCGCCGGGCTCGTGATGGTCACCCTCGCGGCCGCCTCGTGGGGCACGTGGAGCCTGTTCCTGCGCCCGACGCACCTGTCCGCGTGGGTCACGTCGCCGCTGATCTTCCTCGTGATGGGCATCGTCACGCTGCCGTTCGCGCTGCGCGGACCGAAGTCGACGTGGGACCGCACGACGATCACGTTGCTGCTCCTCAACGCCGGGTTCGATGCCCTGAACGTCATCACCTACTTCGCTGCGATCGACCGAACGACCGTCGCGATCGCGGTGCTCACGCACTACCTCGCACCGATCCTCGTAGCGCTCGCCGCGCCGCGGTTCGAAAAGCTATCAACGCCGGGGGCCGGGCCGGCGGCGCTGGTCGCGCTCGTCGGCCTCGTGATCGTGCTCGAGCCATGGCGCGCGGCGGCCGATGGCGCGGTCCCGGGAGCGCTGCTCGGCGTGGCGTCCGCGGTCTGCTACGCGGGGAATACGTTCACGGTGCGCAGGCTGGGTGAGCGCATCGGCGCACCCCGAGCGATGGCGTACCACTCCCTGATCGCGGCGGCCGTGCTGGCCCCGTTGCTGATCGGCCACTCCGAGATCGAGGCGAGCGATGTCGCGCTCCTGGCCGCGGGGGCAATCACGATCGGCGCGGGATCTGGCGTGGTCTACATCGTCGGATTGACGCGGATCGGGGCCGCGCGTGCGGCGGTCCTGACGTTCGCGGAGCCCCTCGTCGCGGTGCTGGTCGGAGCGCTCGTGTGGGAGGAAGGCCTCCACCCGCTCGCCGCGGTGGGCGGTGCGCTGGTGCTGGGCGCAGGCATCTACGTTGCACGCAAGGCGCGCTACCATCATGAACATGCAGTCGCGCCAGGGCACGAGAGTCACGATCGCGATGCCCGCCTACAATGAGGAGAACTACATCGAGGCATGCATCGCGAGCGTCCAGGCCCAGGACTACCCGGCTGACCTGATCGAGATCCTCGTCTGCGACGGCCGCTCGACCGACAAGACCCGCGAGATCCTGGCGCGCCTCTCGGCCGCAGATCCGCGCATCAAGATGGTCGACAATCCGGCGCGCCTGCAGGCCGCGGGGCTCGGTCTGCTCGTGAAGGCCGCGACCGGCGACGTGATCGTCCGCATGGACGTGCACTGCGAGTACGCGCCTGACTACGTCCGCAAGTGCGTCGAGACGCTCGGCAAGACCGGTGCCGACAACGTCGGAGGTGCACAGCGCGCGAAGTCGAAGACTCCGTTCCAGCGCGCGCTCTGCGCCGCCCTGCTCTCGCCGCTCGGCGTCGGTGGTGCGAAGTATCGTTCGGCGGAGTCCGAGGGCTACGTCGACACCGTGTTCCTCGGAGCGTTCCGCCGTCGCGTGTTCGAGTCCGTCGGTCTGTGGGATCCCAAGGCGATCACGAACGAGGACTCGGAGCTCAACCAGCGCATCCTCGAGTCCGGCGGTCAGATCTATCTGTCGAAGGACATCGTCGTTCACTACTTCCCGCGCGACTCCTTCAAGTCGCTCGCGACGCAGTACTTCCGCTACGGCCGCGGCCGGGCGCGCACGCTGCTGAAGCTCGGCAAGGTGCCGACGCTGCGCCCGTTCATCCCATTTTTGACCGTGACCGGCGCCGCTGCCACGCTCGCGATCCCACTGCTCTGGCCGCTCGCCCCCGCAGTGTTTGCAACCTACGCGCTGATGACCGGCGCGGAGGCCGTACGGGTCGGTAAGGACCTCGGGCTCTCGGGCATCGCGACGATCTGGCGGATCTTCCCGACGCTCCACGCCTCGCACGCCGCGGGCGTTGCCGCCGGCTTCTGGCAGTACCTGCGGAACCCCGACTGGACCGAGGAGCCCGAGCGCGTCGCTCCGCGCAAGGCACAGCTCCGCGCGATCTGATCCGGTGTTCCTGAACCTCGACGCAGGCGAGCTGCCCGACGAGCCCGAAGCTCTGTGGGCGCTCGCCGACGTGATCAATTGCGCGTGTGGTGGCCACGCCGGAGACGCTGCTTCGATGACGCGCGTCGCCGCGTTCTGCGCGCGCGCGAACATCCGCCTCGGTGCGCATCCGTCGTATCCCGATCGCGAGCACTTCGGCCGCCGCTCGATCGCGATCGAGCCCGCATCGCTCGCGATCTCGATCGCGGACCAATGCCGTGCGCTCTCGGAGATCGCGACCACGCACAACCTCGCGATCAGCTCCGTAAAGCCACACGGCGCGCTCTATCACGACGCCGGTTCGACCGAGGCTGTCGCCGTCGCCGTGGTGCGCGCAGCGGTCGAGGTGCTCGGCCACGACCTCCTGATCATCGGGCCACCCCACGGGGCCCTCCATGCCGCCGCGGAACGCTACGGCCTGCGCTACGCCCGCGAGGGCTTCGCGGATCGTGCGCTGCGCCCCGACGGTTCGCTCGTACCGCGCAGCGAGGCCGGCGCGCTGATCACCGACCCGCGCGAGGCCGCAGACCAGGCACGTCGCCTCGCGACCACGGTCGATACGATCTGCGTACACGGCGACACGCCCAACGCGCTCGAGCTCGCGCGTAGAGTACGCTCGGAGCTCGAAACCAGTGGCTGACCCGTTCACACCCCTCGGCGATCGAGCGATCCGCTTTCCGCGGCCCGAGAGCTCCACGCCGCGCGCCCTCGTTCGCGCGCTCCGCACGTGGCACGGTGTGATCGATGTCGTGATCTCGCGCGACGACGTCGCGGTGTACTTCGCGGAGACGCCGGTCGTCGAGCCGGCGCAGCTCGCCGCGCTTCCGAACCTTCCGGACGACGCCGAGGTACCGCGAGACATCGTGCTGCGCGCGACGTATGACGGGCCGGACCTCGAGGAGGTCGCGCAGGCCGCGGGCGTCACCACCGACGAGGTGATCGCGATCCACAGCGGGACGACCTACCTCGTCGAGACCATGGGCTTCGCCCCCGGCTTCGCGTACCTGACCGGCGGCGACCCGCGCCTCGCGCTGCCTCGCCGGCCCACACCTCGCACGCGTGTACCCGGCGGATCGCTCGCGGTCGCCGCCGGCTACACCGCGGTCTATCCGTTCGACTCGCCCGGCGGCTGGCACCTGATCGGGCGCGTCGCGGAGCGCATGTACAGCTCCAGCGGCGCGTTCCTCCAGCTCGGCGACCGCGTGAGGTTCGAGCGATGAGCCTCGTGATCACACGCGTCGCCGGCCTCGCGACGATCCAGGATCTAGGACGCCCGGGCCGCATGCACGAGGGCCTGCCGCGCGGCGGCGCGCTCGTCCCCGCGCTACTCGCCCGCGCGAATCGCGCCGCCGGTAATCCCGACGACACCGCCGCGATCGAGATCTTCGGCCAGCTCGCCGTGCGCGCCGAACAGGACATCACCGTCGGCACGGATGCGGGGTCGCAACGGCTGCGTGCAGGCGAAGAGCTCGAGCTCGGGAGCGAGCCCAGCCGCGTCGCGTACCTCGCGATGCGCGGAGGCACAAACACACCGATCATCCTCGGCAGCCGCAGCGCGCACCTGTCCGCGGGCCTCGGCGATCCGCTCCGCGCGGGCGATGCGATCGCGGTTGGCGACGCGGCGATGGCGGAGACGCCGATCCTGCCGTTCGTCGCGCCCGAGATGATCCGCGTCGTGCGCGGTCCCGATCGACAGGCATTCTCGCGCAAGGCGATCGAGGCGCTCGAGTCCGGCCCGTACTGCATCCTCCCGGCGAGCGATCGCGTGGGGACCCGCCTCTCCGGTCCCGTCCTCGAGCGCACCGCCGCGCTCGACGTGTCGCGGCCGATGGTGCGCGGCGCGATCGAGATTCCCACCGACGGCCAGCCGATCGTCCTCGGCGCCGAGCACCCGACCACCGGCGGCTATCCCGTCGTCGCGGTGATCGTGAGCGACGATCTCGATGCGTTTCACGCGATCCGGATCGGCGGCTCCGTGACGTTCATCGCGAGCTGATACCGTCCTGCGCATGCGCAAGACCGGCATCTGTCCGAAGTGCAATCACGACCACACGCTCCTGGTCGACCGTCTCGCCGATACCGGCGACTACGACACGGTGATTCGCGACATGCACCTCGCGATCGTGCACAAGGGCGAAGGCTGGTTCGGCGACGAGAAGCTCGGTCGCGCAGGACAGCTCTCGGCTGTCGTGTGCCGCGCGTGCGGATTCACCGAGCTCTACGTCAAAGACCCAGAGCGCATCCCCGCCGACGGCAACACCATTGTCGAGCGCGGTCCCGCCCCCTCGACCGGGCCACACCGCTAGCGGCGCCAGCGCTTTCGCCGGCTCAGCACGCGCTCGCGTAGCGCTTGCCCTGTCGCGCTCACGGCGTTGCCCGCGCGACTCCCACGCACGGTCGAGTCACGTGGCGCTCGCGCGAGGACCGGAACGCCATTCGATACGATCGGCAAGTCATCGACGTCGATCGAGTCCTCGCCAATCACCCCCTCCGGATGCAGCGGTTCGCTCATGGTGGCCACCGCCTCGCTGCTCTCGATCGCCTGGTTGCGCTTGCGCATGGCGACACCTATCGACCGCAGCGCGCAGCGGTTGCGTGACCGTGCGCGGGGGAATCCGGAGTGGCCGCGCCGTCAGTCCTTGGGGAGCGACGCCTTGCCGTTGTCGATCCGGATGAGCTCCCGCGCCGTCGCGAGCCGCACCGCGAGCGTCACGCGATCGACGACGTCGTCGGTGATCCGCGCGAACCCCAGGAGGCGAGCGGCGTCACGAACGAGGTCCTTCGGCGCGATGCCGTTCGCGCGCTCCACCACGATGCGCGCGGCGGACGCGAGCTCCGAGAGCGGCACCTCGGCGATCTCGCGCTTCGCGGTCGGGCCCCCACCGGCGACACGAACGGCGGGCACGCCGTCCGGATCCTGATCGAGCCGCCAGATCACGTTCTCCTCCTCGCCGAACCGACCGCGGCCGGAGAGCGCGACGCGCACCTGATCGGTGACGCGCTGGGTGACACGTCCGATGCCGAAGTATCCGCCGACGCGACGCGCGAGTAGATCGACGTGCATCGGCGCCTCGGCGGCGAGCACCTGCTCGACGACCTTCCCGAGCTCCGCGAGGTGACGAGGTGCAAACAGATCATCGGGCGTGCGCCGTCCGTTCGGGATCGCGGCAGCGGTGTACGGACCGATCGAGATCGTGCCCTTCTTGATCCGGGTAGGCGTCGTGTTGCCCTCGTACGCGGCGAGCGGCGTGGCCTCCGTCGGGCCAGAGCCCGCGGCGAGCACGGGCGACGTGTCGATCGGCGCGATCGGCGCGATCGGCGGGATCTTGACGACGGACGGCGGGCCCGAGGCGCGCGCGGCGCGAACCGGCGAGCGCGTGATCGGCGCGGGCGCGCGTCGCTGGCGGTTCGCCGCGATCGCCGTGACGATCGCACCGTGCGCGCGCTGGGTCTCGCGCTCCGGGTCCGCCCACCAGTCGAGGCCCCAGATCCGGTGCAAGCGCCAGCCGAGCTGGGTCAGCGCATGCGACCGCAGTCGATCGCGATCGCGCGCGACCGTGGCAGACGCGTAGGAGACGCCGTCGGACTCGATCGCGAGCACGTACCGATCCGGATCACCCGGATCGACAACGGCGAGGTCGAGCTTGTACGCGCCACATCCAACCTGATGCCGCACGGTCCAGCCACGCTCCGCGAGTGCGCGGGCGATCGCGGCCGTGATCGGGCTCGCGGGCTGCGCGGTCTCCGACGGGCGCCCTGCGCCACCACCATTCCGCGCGAACCCGAGGAACGCGACGAGGTCGGACTGCTCGGGTGACAGCTCCTCGGGCGCGATGCTCGAGAACGCGATCAGCTGCTCGCGCGCACAGGTCGTCGCGACGGCGAGGCCGCGCGCATCGAGGCCGTTGCCTGCACCGATCGACAGGAGGATCACATCGCGCTCGTCGCCCTGGATACCGGCGATGTCCCGAACGATCAGCGGCTCGGCAGCGGCGCCCAGAACCGCAGCGGGCTCGCCGAGTAGTGCCGCATCGAGGAGATCCTCGATCAGCTCGTGCTGTTCCGCGGTTCCCGCGACGATCGCGAGCGAGCGCATGCGCTGCATCGGATCGCGTAGGCGCGCGACGACCTCAGCGACGATCGCCTCGGCCTCGGTGCGCAGGTCGTCGACCTTTCGCCACGACACACCCAGATCCGGCGACAGCTGCGCCGCCGGCAGCACCTGCAGGCGGCCGCCGTAGTAGCGCTGGTTCGCGAACGCGATCAGGTCCTCGTGCTTGCTGCGGTAGTGCCATGCGAGCGACAGCTCGGGCAGGTTCGCAGCAAGCGCATCCTCGAGCAGGCTCGGCCCACCGCCGATCGGACCGAGCTGCCGCGCATCGCCGACGATGATCGCGGAGCGGCCACGGCCGACCGCACCGGAGGCCATCGCGGTCGTCAGGTGCGCGGCCTCGTCGAACACGACGAGATCGAACGCGGGCAGCGCCGGATCGAGGTGCTGCGCGACCGTGGTCGGCGTCATCAGCATGCACGGCGCGAGGCGCGGCAGGATCGTGGGCAGGTCGCGGAACAGCTTGCGCAGCGGACGGTGGCCGCGCGGCTTCTTCAGCTCCTGCATCAGCACCGTGAGCTCGACGGTGGTCGGATCCGACGACGACGGATCGAGCTTTCCGTTGATCCGCGGCACGCGATCCGCGAGACGCACGAGCACCTTCGCGCGAGAGAGCGCGAGGGCTCCGCGATCGAGGTCCGCGAACGCGGAGACCTGCGCGTGGTGCGAGGCACCGTGGAACTGCGCGAGCGCCGGCGTCTCCGTGAGCTCGGCATCGCCCCACGCGAGCAACGTGGCGCGCTCCCACGCAGGTGCGAGCTCGGCAGCACCGAGGTCGCCGCGCTCGATCGCGCTGATCGCCGGACCGATACCGGCAGCGATCGCGGCGTGCCGCGCCGAGTGGAACGCGACCCAGTCGGGCAGCGAGTCGATCGCGAGGCGCAGCGTGTCGGTGCGCTCGCGCAGCGCCGTCAGGTGATCGTCGCCGGCACCGAGCGTGATCGCATCGATGCCGACCGCCTCGGCGAGGCGCCCGAGCGCAGGCAACCAGCGCGCGACCGCCTCGGCGAGCTTTGCGAACGGCGCGAGGTCGCTCGCAGCTGCGGACGGTCCCGCCGCGAGCTGCGCGACGAGCGCACGCCACGCGGGCGCGCGCAGCGACTCGCGCTGGCCATCGACCAGCTCGACGGCGTCGAAGGCCTTCTTGAGATCCGCGGCCCAGCCGACGGCCGCGTCGAGCTTGCTCAGATCGAGCGCGAGCGGATCACCGCCGAGCTCTCCGAACCAGCGCTTCGCAGGCTCCGCCGCGGCCAGCAGCGCCGTACGGCAGGCGCGCTCCGCCATCACAGCCTCGAGGGCTGAGATCATCGCGCCATCGGTGTCGAGCTGCGCGGGGATCGCTGCCGCCTTGATCTCGGCGCGGGCGTTGCGCAACGCCACGTAGCGCAGCGGCCCCATGCTCGACGTCCACTTGCGCAGCTGTGTCCACAGCACGGGCGCATCGATCTGCTCGATCGCATCGGTGAACCCATTCTCGACCTCTCGTGCGAGGCCACGGTGGCGATGGGCGAGCTGGAGGAAGGCAAGTGGATCGCGCGGCACCTCGATGGCGCCACCGCCGCGAGCGCGGATCAACGCGATCGTCTCGTCGAGATCGGCGCCACGACCGACGCGGATGTTCGTGAGCAGCTCCGCGCCGGGCCGGGGTGATGCCGCCGAGAGTGCCGCGAGCGCACCGAGGGCAACGATCTGGTCGCGCGTCCTGGTGAGGAGGTTCGGCACGAGCTTCTCGACGTCGCGCACTGCCTCGGTGAGCGCCTGGATTGCCTGCCCGATCTCGTCGAGCGCCGCGATCGCAGCGTCCTTGCCGTCGTCGGAGAGCCGATCGATCGTCGATGTGCGCCACGGATGCGTGGCCACTGGCTCGACGGGAATCGCTGCCTCCGCGAGCCGCGTCACCACGGCCTTGCGGCGCTCGAACGTCGCGCGGTCGAGGCCGACCGCATCGCGCTCCGCGAGATCCGCGCGCGGCGTCGTACGCAGCTCGACGAGCCGTCCCAGGACGTCGTGCACCGAGCGGCCAAACGGGCCGATCTTGTGCAGCGCCGCGACATAGGTGTCGAGCGCGCTGCGGAGCTCCACGAGGCGCGCGTCGTCGCCGGTGGGGCCCGTGCCGGGACGGAATGATCGATCGAACACGCGCCCGAGCTGCGCGACGATCGCCTGGCGGGAGACCTCGACCGATGCGACCGGCAGGCAGAACTCGCCAAGGCCCACCTGCGAGAGCCGCTGGTGCACGGTGTCGAGCGCGCCGACCTTGTCACTGACGAACAGCACGGTCTTGCCGTGGCTGATGCAGTGAGCGATCAGATTCGCGATCGTCTGCGACTTGCCCGTGCCCGGTGCCCCTTGCAGAACGAACGTCGCGCCGTGCGACGCCGCGGCCACCGCCGCGAGCTGGCTTGCATCCGCGTCGATCGGCGCGAGCACGTCGTTCGCGGGGCGCGGACGCGTGACCGCCTCGGCGGCAGCGGCGGACGGCTGACCGAACGGCCCGCGCTCGGCGGAAGTCAGGTGCGAGAGCACCGCGCTCGTGACCGAGCCCGCGTCCTTCGCGATCGCGTGCGCGTCGAGCGGGAACGTACCGAGGTGCGCGGTGCGCTCGACCTTCCAGCCCGGGCGCGTGACCGCGATGCCCTCGGCCGCATCGAGCAGGCCGAGCAGATCGAGCGACACGTCCGGATCGTCATCGCCCGGAACCGCGAGCAGCACGTCGAAGCTCGCCTTGAGCTCCTCGACGAGCGTCGCGTTGATCCGCGGCTCGAGGCCCTCGCGGCCGATGAGCCGCAGCCCCGCGCCGTTCGCGAGCTCGAGCTCCGCCGGCCACAGCGCCAGCGGCGCGGTGTGCGGATCGCCCGCCACATCGATCCACGTCAGCGACCCGAGCGCGAGCCACAGCACGTGCACGCCGCGATCGGAGAGCTCCGCGCGTGCGGTGCGGCGCATGAGTGCGAGACGCTTCTCGAGCTCCGGTGTGGTCAGCGGCACGCGCAGCCAGCCATTCTCGACGGCTGGATCGCAGCCCGCCTCGAACGCGAACGCACCACCGCCTGAAAGCGTGAGCGCGAGCTTCACTGGATCTGCGCCAGGCAGCGGCACGAGCGTGCGGCGGTCGAGGGTCAGATCGAGCAACAACCGCTTCCAGCTGGTTGGATCCATCACCCGGTCAACATATAGAACCGCGTCCGAGACCTCGAATTTTCTCGTCGAGAACTGCCCCTCCGAGATCTCTCCGAGATCACCTCAGCAGGGCCAGAAAGTGGCGCGGATGATGCGCATCCGCCCATCCTGGGGAGCCCGGCTGCGTCGCGCCGAGCATGCGCAGCATCCACGCCTCTGGAATCGCTGACGCACCGTCGCGCGCGCCGAGCAGCGCACCCACGATCGCGCCGTTCGTGTCGGCATCGCCACCGCGGCTCGCGACATCGACCACCGCGTCGCGCCAGCTCGGCGTGTGGACGAGGTGCCAGAACGCAAGGCGAAGCGCGACGCGCACGAAACCGGCGGTCGAGTGGACGTGGAGCTGCTCCGTGTAAACACCGGGGTCGCCGCTCGCCGCCGCATCGAGATCGCTCTCGAGCGCACGGCGTGCCTCGTCGACCAGCTCGCGCTCGTTCGCAGGTGCGTTCGCCCACGCACGAGAGAGCCGGTCAGCGGCGGCGGTGAGCGCCGCGCGCGCCGCAGCGAGCATCGACGCCGCGAGCTCCACGGCCGCGAACGGCCGCGCTCCGGTGCCGTGGCTCACGCCCGCAGCGATCGCCGCATCGAACGCCGCGCACGCCAGCATGCAGCGCGGATCCGCGTGCGTGATCGCCGAGTCCGCCATCGCAGCGTCGAGCAGCTCCGGCAGCGGGCGGCCCACGTACGCGACGCCGATCGGCGCGGTTCGCATCAGCGATCCGTTGCCTGCCGCGCGGTACTCGCTGCGTCGCCACACCTCGAGTCCCGCAGATCGATCGCCCTCGGCGAGCCGCGACAGCGAGCCACGCGTCTGGTTGCCAATGTCGAACGCCTCGTCCATCCACGCGACGTAGCGGCGGCCGACATCCTCGACATCGAGCAGGTCCCGATCGACGAGGCTGCGCGCGAGGCACACCGCCATCTGCGTGTCATCGGTGATCTGCCCGGGCGCGAGCCCGAACGGTCCCGCGCCGACGACATCGGTCGCCGGCTGCGTGGCCAGCGCTGGATACGCAGCCTGCTCGATGCGCTTGAACTCGTAGGT
>JACCRC010000135.1 GCA_013813765.1 Deltaproteobacteria bacterium
ACCCAGTACCGCTGGTCCGAGAGCTCTCCCGCAAGCCGTGTGCGGGAAATCCGCGAGCACGGTTTCTACGGGGGTCGTATGGAAACTCGCGCAATGCGCGAGGGAAAGTAGACCTACCAATGCGCTGTCCCGCCTGCGTCGATGCAGACCTCGACAAGGAAGGCAATTGCCGCAGGTGTGGCGGCCAGTGGGTCGACGAGCTGCTGGTAGAGCACCAGGCCTCGCACTCGCTTCGCGTCACCGGCGGCCGGTACTCAGAGCGCCACTGCCCGATGTGCGACGAGAAGATGGACGAGCCGCTGATCTTTGATGTGCCGATCGATCGGTGCGAAGCGCACGGCATGTGGTTCGACAAGGCGGAGCTCGAGAAGGTCCTGAAGCGAGCGCGCTCCGAGGGCTGGGAACCCGAGGAGCAAGTGGACCCCGGAAGCTCGCTGCGCGGCCTCATCGCCGCCGCCAATGTCTGGCGCGGCGACTAACGCTTGCCGCGGCTGCCGGGCACGAGGCCGCGCGCCCACGGTGGTAGCCGCCCCTTGACCCGAGACGTCGCGATGCCGTGCGCGAACGTCGCGATCGGACGGTACGGCTCCTCGGCGGAGCTGTTGTCGTAGAGCTTCACCGCAGGCATGAACGTGATCGCTTCCTTCAGGTTCGCGAGCGATCGCTCGAACCGCGAGGGCAGACGATCGCGCGGCACGTCGTGCCCACCGGTGGCGACGCGCTGCTCGACGCGTCGCTCCGACAGCACGGGGCTAGCGAGACCGATGTAGATCAGCGTGACCTCGTAGCCGGCCTCGACCGCGCTGCGCAGCATGTCGAGCTTCGCGCCGTACGGATCCGAGAACACGGTCTCGGTGATGAAGCCGATGCGATCCTCGATCATCCGCGCGCGCAGACCATCGAGGATCTGGGCCGCTTCGATCGAATCGATGCCCGCCTCGGCCGCGATGATGTCCGCGTTGAGGAAGGGCAGGTCGCGGTTCTTCAGGAACACCCGGTAGAACGTCGACTTCCCGGCGCCGTTCGGACCCGCGAGCACGACGAGCTGCGGCTTCAGGCCCGCGCTCGCTTCACGCGTCGTCACCATGTCCTATCCTGCCAGAGGGGTCTGATCTCAGGATTGCGAGAGATCTCCCCGGCTTAGCGTCGCTTCAGCTTCACCGTGGCACGCCCATCCGCGACCGCGCGCAGCTTCGCGCCGTTACGAACAGGCTTCGCAGCCCTGGACCGAGAAGATCGCCGGATCTCCGCGGCCGATCCCGGCGCGGACTTGCCCGCCGCAACGCGCGTCCGCTTGCCATCGCTCGACAGCGCTACGATGCCGCCTGCGATCTCCTCGTACCGCACGTCGTTCTCCGCGCGGATCAGCTCCGCCGCGGCCGAACGACCCTCTGCGGTGTCGGCGTACGCGAGCGCCTCGTCGAGGCCTGCGTCGTAGCTGCGTGCCTTGAGCTTCATCATCGTTCCCGACGACACGGCGGCCTCGACGACCTGACCCAGACGCGCCCAGTGCTCCACTTGCTCGGTGAGCGAGCGGTCCTGCACGGCGGCAACGCTGCGAGCGCGGGTAGCGAGCGCTTCACTCAAACGGACCGGTACTCCGTTCGCCATGTCACCCCCAATGTAGCATTGTGCTACAGGCGGTCAAGCCCCTTCCTTCAGGCGCGCTTCGGCTCCCGGCGGGCCGCCGCTTGCTGCGCCTTGAGCACGACGTGAGACGTCATGTTCACGATCTCCTCGACGGTGGCCTCGTTCTGCATCGCCGCGACAGGCTTGCCGATTCCGAGCAGGATCGGGCCAACCGCCGACGCACCGCCGATCATCTTCGCGATCTGATACGCCGCATTTCCCGACGCCAGCGACGGGAACACGAGCGTATTCGCGCTCTTCGTCAGCCTCGAGAATCCGTACGCGCGCGTGCGGCGGTCGGCATCGAGCGCGAGCTCGGGCTGCATCTCGCCATCGATCTCGAGGTCCGGTCGCCGCTCCCGCACCATGTCGATCGTGCGGTGGATACGCGTCACGTCGGGGTGCCGCACCGAGCCAAAATTGGAATACGAGATCATCGCGAGCCGCGGCGTCACGCCGAAGCCCTGCACCGCGTCCGCCATCTGCACCGTGATGTCGGCGAGCGTCGCGTCGTCGGGGAAGATGTTGAACACGCAGTCGCCGAAGAACTTCACCGAGTTCTGGAGCACGACCATGTACATGCCGACGGCGACCTTCACGCCAGGCTGCAACCCGAAGATCTCGAGGATCGGGCGCACCGTCTCCGGATAGTTCAAGCGCAGGCCGGTGACCATGCCGTCGACATCGCCGCGGTCGACCATGATCGCCGCGAAGTAGTCGCTCTTCAGGATCTCTGCCTGGGCGTTGAACATCGTCATGCCCTTGCGCTGGCGCAGCTCGTACAGCCGCTCGGCATACTTCGCCGTCTGCGCCGTGCGCGGGTCGACGATCTCCACGCGATCGAGCAGATCGAGCGACATGTCATCGCACAGCTGCTTGATGTCCTCCGGCCGTCCGAGCAGCACCGGCTTCGCGATCTCCTCGTCGACGATCTGCTGCACCGCGCGCAAGAGCCGCGGGTTCGCTGCGTGCGGGAACACGATCCGGCGCGGGTCGCGCTGCGCCTCCTTCGTGACGGTGCGCATGATCGAGTACGCCGCGTTCGAGCCCTTCGCCATCAGGCGATCGCGGTACTCGTCGATGTCGAACTTGATCCGCGCGACGCCCGACTCCATCGCCGCCTTCGCGACCGCCGGTGCCACCCACCACAGCACGCGTGGATCGAACGGCTTCGGGATGAAGTAGTCCGGGCCCATCTTCAGCGACTTCCCGCCGTACGCCATGATCACCGAGTCGGGCACTGGCTCGCGCGTGAGCTCCGCCAGCGCGTGCGCCGCGGCGAGCTTCATCGCCTCCGACACCGACGTCGCGCGGCAGTCGAGCGCACCGCGGAAGATGTACGGAAAGCCGAGGACGTTGTTCACCTGGTTCGGAAAGTCCGAGCGCCCGGTCGCGACGATCGCATCGGGCCGCGCCAGGATCGCCTCGGGATAGCTGATCTCCGGATCCGGGTTCGCGAGCGCGAAGATGATCGGCCGCTCGGCCATCGTCTGCAGCCACTCGGGCTTCACGGTGTTCGCGATCGACACGCCGAGGAACATGTCGGCGCCCTTCATCGCGTCGGCGAGCGTGCGCCGGCCGTCGTCCTCGATCGCGAACGACGCCTTCTGCCGGTTCAGATCCTTTCGGCCCTTGTGGATCACGCCCTTCGAATCGACGAGCACCACGTTCGCGCGCGCCAGCCCGAGCAAGCAGAAGAACTCCACGCACGCGATCGCGGCGGCACCCGCGCCCGACACCACGAGCTTGATCTCGGCGAGCTGCTTCTTCGCGAGCTCCGCGGCGTTGAGCAGGCCTGCACCCGAGATGATCGCGGTGCCGTGCTGATCATCGTGGAACACCGGGATGCGCATCCGCTGGCGCAGCTTCTCCTCGATCTCGAAGCACTCCGGTGCCGCGATATCCTCGAGGTTGATGCCGCCGAACGTGGGCTCGAGCGCGGCGACGATGTCGCAGAACTTATCGACGTCCTTCTCGGCGATCTCGAGATCGAACACGTCGATGTCGGCGAACTTCTTGAACAGGCATGCCTTGCCCTCCATCACCGGCTTGCTGGCGGCGGGCCCGATGTCACCGAGGCCGAGCACCGCCGTGCCGTTCGAGATCACGGCGACCAGGTTCGCGCGCGCCGTGTACTCCCATGACTTGTCCTCGTCCTTCGCGATCTCGAGGCAGGGCTCGGCGACGCCCGGTGTGTAGGCGAGGGACAGGTCGATCTGGCTGACCAGCGGCTTGGTCGGAACGACCTCCAGCTTCCCCTTGCGACCCCGGCGGTGATAGTCGAGTGCGTCTTCCTTGCGCCCCATTCGGCGAACGGTAGACCCGCAGCGGGTAGCGGTGCAATGCTCCGACCGTGTCCGACGAGGTCTCGCGAAGGTTCGAGTCGCTCCTCGACGCATTGATCGAGCGCGGCGAAGTGCCGCAGCGGTTCAAGGACCACCTCGCGCGCATCCAGGCCGACGAAAAACCTCGCGTTCACCTCGCGATCTACGCCGACAAGTACGAGCTCGAGAGCCCCGACATCGACTGCGCTTCACGCATCCCACTGTGCGGCGCTCGCTGCTGCTCGTTCGACGTGCTGCTCTCACCGCAGGATGTCGCCGAGGGCGGCGTGCCGTGGGTTCTCGACAAGCCGTACGAGCTGCCGCGCGATCCGGTGACCCGCCGCTGCGCGTGCATGGACGATGGCGGCGCGTGCACGATCTACGACAAGCGCCCCGGCGCCTGCCGCAGGTATGACTGCCGCGAAGATCAGCGCGTGTGGATCGACTTCACGGCGCGCATCCCCGCACCGATGCCCGAGCGCTAGTCGTAGTGCTCGAGGCCGTCACGAAGGCGCCGCCCGGGCGGATCAGCTGCACCGATCCGAGACGGTCCTCGGCGGCGACCAGAGACGTCACCGTCGCGAGCGCGATGTGCGGGTGCGGCCCCACGTCGGGGTGCTGGCCTTCTGCCATCGAACCGGCCCCATGTGATCGAAGAAACAGGAAGGGACCGACGGAGCGTGCTTCGCGTACGGCAAGACTCGCGCGACCGGCGAGTCGCCGGATCAGCCATCGACGAGGATGGAAAGCTCGAGCCGTGCGCCGATCGCGAGCACGCGGAGGAATGCAGCGAGCTGCTCGACATCCGCATCTGGTTCGGTGGGCACGTGCGACGCGGCGAGTGCCCTCTGTTTCCCGGGAGTGTCCTTCAGCAAGTACACGCTGGTGTCGTGCGGGATCACGCCGAGGAACAGCGCGAGCATCAGCGAGTGCGTCGGGGCGAGCGGGCCGACCATGAACATCATCTGGAACAGCTGATCGCTCGAGAACTCGATGTTGCCGTCCGGGCTCTCCCAGCGGACGCCATACGGCGCGCGGCTCTCGAAGTACGTGGTGCCGGCGGACCGCAGCTTCGCGGTGGGCGTGCCGTCCCAGTTGAACTCGCCGAGCCCGCGCACGAGCAACGCGCCCGCGGTGCAGCCGAGGTTCGAGGGCAGCCGCGCCATGAGCCACGCCTCGACGTGCTCCGGAATCGGATAGCGGATGCGCCGATGACACGCGAACTCCCGTGGCAGTCCAGCGGGGCAGGTGGCGCAGTAGTGAGCGACGTCGTCGAGCGGCTTCGCCTCGTCGAGCAGGTCCTGAAGGGTCACCCCGCGCGCCGAATCGCCCTCCGGCTTGCGCATTGTCAGCTGGATCTCGATCTGATTCGGTGCGCGTTGCTCGCCGTCCTCCTGCATGTGGAGGAGCGCCGAGCGCGCGAGGATCCGGGTGCGGTGCAGCTCCACCAGGCGGCTGACGCCGAGCAGCTTCTGGGGCTCGCAGCCCGCCGCCAGCACGTAGTCGATCGCCATGACGCATCGTAACCCACCCGTCCGACGCCTTGTTTCTCCCCGGCGGGGCGGGTAGAACCCTCCCGCACGCACCCGTAGCTCAGCTGGATAGAGCGTTGGCCTCCGGAGCCAAAGGTCACAGGTTCGAATCTTGTCGGGTGCACGCTTTTTTCACGCGCTAACACCCGATGCCCAAGACGCTGGCAGAGATCGCGATCGAGGCAGGGCTGGTCAACAAGGCCAACGCCGCGAAGGCCGGCAAGCTCTCCGACGAGCGCAAGCAGCCGCTCATCGTAACTCTGATCAAAGATCTCGGCGTCGACGAGGTCGCGCTGCTCGCGGCGTTTCGCAAGCAGACGCGGGTGCCGCTCGTCGATCCGAAGGACATCCAGATCGACCCGGTTGCGCTGCGCCAGGTGTCGAAGGATGTGTGCGCGAGGCTGCGCGTGCTGCCGCTCGGCCTGACGACCGACGGACCGCACAAGATCCTGAAGGTCGCGATGGCGGATCCGACCGACACCACCGCGGTCGCCGAGCTCGAGGCGATCACGCACTGCGAGATCGAGATCGTCGCGCTGCCGCTCTCGGCGATCGACGAGCTGGTTGCGAGAGGGTACCGCCAGAGCGGCAGGACCCTCGTCAGTCGCCCGACCACCGGGTCGATGTTCATCACATCAAAGGGCAAGATCGGATCGGTCGAACATGACGCCGAGGTCTCGGTCACGGCCCAGATCCCGATCTCCGCGTTGCAACAGGCAGTTGGAACGGATGACCTCGAGGCGCGGCTGACCGCGCTCGTGGAGGTGTTGACGGCCAAGGGCCTCATCACCGAGGCCGAGCTGGCGGAGGCCCTGAAGAAGGGCCGGACACCGTCGGGCGGTTCGACCTAATCCTGAAAGCTTCCACGGGCCTCAGCACGTGCGGTGGGCTATGATTTGCGGCAGGTCGTCCGTCGCCCCGGCCTATGTCCGCACATGACATGACTGCCCAGATCAACTGCTCCGGTTGCAACCACGGGTACGCCGAGGCGGCGTTGTTCTGCCCGAACTGCGGCCGCCCCAAGGTCCGGCAGACCAGTGGCGATGCCCTCGTCGGCAAGCTGCTCGGCGAGCGGTTCCAGGTCCAGGCACTGCTCGGCCAGGGCGCATCCGGCACGATCTACCGTGCCGAGCACGTCACCCTGCGCCGGCGCGTCGCGATCAAGGTCCTGCACGCCGAGCTCTCGCGCGATGACCTCGCCGTCGAGCGGTTCCGCCGCGAGGCCACCACCGTCGCCGACATCGACAACGAGCACATCGTCGAGATCCACGATTTCGGTCGCACGCCCGACGGCCGCCTCTATCTCGCGATGGAGCTACTCGAGGGCGAGACGCTCGACACCGTGCTCGCGCGCGAGAAGCAACTGTCGGTCGAGCGTACCGCCGACATCTTGATCCAGGTCGGCGAGGCGCTGATGGAAGCGCACGCGATCGGCTATGTCCATCGCGACCTGCGCCCGCGGAACGTGTACCTGACCACGCGCCGCGCGAAGACGAACTTCATCAAGCTCCTCGACTTCGGGCTCGCAAAGCTCGTGGAGAGCGACACTCCGGTCTCCGCGAGCGCGCAGGCCACGAACCTCGGCATGACGTTCGGCGATCCGCGCTACATGTCCCCCGAGCAAGCGCGCGGTGATCGCATCGATCGCCGCGCCGACATCTACCAGCTCGGCTGCGTCGCGTACGAGATGCTCACCGGCTCACCGCCGTTCACGGGCAGCCGCGTGTTCGACATCCTCACGAAGCAGGTCACCGAGATACCCGCGCCGGTGCCGACGCGTCGCCCCGGCGTGCCGCTGTGGATGGAAGCGGCGATCACGAAGATGCTCGCGAAGGATCCGGAGAACCGGTTCGCGACGACGTCGCGCATGGTCGAGGCCTTGCGCCGCGGTCTCGACACCGGCGAGGTGATGGAGGACGCCGTCGCGCGCCGCCGCGAATCGGTGCCGCCTGCGTCGGTGTCGCGCGTGATGCAGCGCATGGGCATCTCGGGCGATGCGCCGCTGCCCGCACTCGTGCCGCCTGCACCCGCCGCCGCTGTCGAGGCTCCTGCCGAGCCCCAGCGCCGCTCGACGGGAACTCCGAAGGTCGGCGTGCCGATTATCCCGGCGCCGGCCGCCGAATCCACCGCGCTGCCGCCCGTCGTCGGTACGATCGAAGCATCGAAGCGCGCGAAGCGTCCCTCCGTGCAGCCCGACGAGAACAACGACTCGCAGGTCTGGTACGACGAGGGTGACGACCCCAGCAAGAGCCGCGCGTCGTCGATGGGCGACTCGCTCTACGATGACGACGCGCCACCGCAAGGTCGCCGCTGGGGCGTGATCATCGGCGTGCTCGCGCTGCTCGTTGTCGGCGGTACCGTCGCGTTCGCGCTCACGCGCGGTGGATCGAAGACCGCGGCAACGGGCGACGGCAGTGGAAGCGACCTCGCCGCGGGTGTCCCCGCCGACGCTGCACCGTCGACGATCCTCGGCGAGGCGGACGCCGGTATGCCCGACGCCGCGGTCAGCGCCGTCGCGAAGGGCGTAACCCGTCCGAGCACGTCGGGTATCTCCGGCAACAGCGGCTCGCGCGTTGCGCCGGTGCGCGACACCGGTGGCCCACGTCGTCCCGCAGGTCCGGATTTCGGCATCGTGCCTCCCGGTTCGGCCGAGCCCGACAATGGCTTCGCACCTCCCGGCACGCCGCCGCGCACGAACCCGACGGCGAATTCCGGCGTCACCACCGTCATCGTTCCCACCCCGCCGCCACAGACGGATCCGGGCAGGGCCGGTCCTTCGGGTGTCGATGGCCCCGAGGATCCGTATGGCACCGGCGGCGGCATTCCGACCGTCGTCACGGAGAACCCGCCGTCGGGCGAAGGCGCGTCGAGCGACTCGAAGGCTTCGTTCTACGCGAACCTCGGCAGCTCGCAGCTGGCGAACGGCGACACCGCCGGCGCGGCCTCGAACTTCAAGAAGGCGCTCGAGCTCGACGCGAAGAACGTCGCCGCCACGATCGGGATGGGCGAGATCGCGCTGCGTCAGGGTCTGTTCGGTGACGCGATCGCGCACCTCAGGAGGGCCGCGCGACTCGCACCGCGTAGCGCACGCGTGTTCGTGCTGCTCGGCGAGGCGTACCTGAACAGCGGCAACAGCAACGAGGCCGCGAACAACTTCAAGAAGGCGCTGCAGCTCGATCCCGACAACGCGCGTGCACGCGATGGCTACAACGAGGCCTCGAGCCGCGTTCCGCCACCCGGCAGCGACTAGCGCCGACTAGCGCGCTAGCGGCGCTTCTTCTGCACCTTGCCGGTGCGCTCGGTGACTTCCTTCACCGGGGCGGTCCACCGCGACGGTGCTCCGTGGTGCGCCACTCCCAGGCGGATCTTCCGGCGGGAGAACGAAGGCACGAGCTTCGGAACAGCCTTGCCGAGGTACATACATAACCCTAGGGTCGCCGGATCCTCCCGGGCAACTTTGGTGCAGTCGGGAGAGATCTCTCCCGTGTTCCAGATGTGGGAAGATGCTGGAAGGGATGGGCCTATTTCACGTCTACGTCGAGGCGCCGGAGCGCACGCCCGAAGCGATCTCGCAGCTCGCGGAGACGATCGGCACGAAGTACGGCGTGCCCGTCGCGGATCTCGAGAAGCGACTCGCGGCGGGGCGATTCCGCGTGAAGGCGAACGTCGATCGCACCACGGCGGATGCGTATGCGAAGGCTCTCTCGGAGAGCGGCGCGATCGTGAAGATCGAGGACGCGATGCCGACGCAGCCGAGTGCGGTGGTCGCGCCGGCGCAGCCGATCAATCCGGTCGAGAAGAGCGCGCGTCCGGGAGCATCGTCGCTGCCGCCGAAGGGCGCCGCGCGCCCGTCCGCATCCGTGCTGCCCGCCGCCGCCGGAAAATCGCAACCGGTACCCACGAGCGGACTGTCGGCCGCGTACACCGACTCCGCGCAGAAGACGGACCTCGGCGCACTGAGCAGTGACTCGCTCTCGCTCTCGTCGCTCGACGGCAACGACACCGGATCGCAGCCGGCGATCCAGGACTTCGCGCCGCCGCCGGGCGTGACCACACCCGCACCGTCCCCGAAGAAGGCGAAGTCGAGGGACGAGCCGCTCGATCTGTTCGCACCGCCCGAGGCTGCGGAGGACGCGGCGTTCAAGGTCGAGATCGCCGCCGACGATGTCGCGCACCGCGCGGCACGGATGAGCACGCCGCCCGCGGGTGTGATGGCCGTGCCTGCTTCACCGGGACCGGCGACGCCGCAGCTCGCGGCCTTGAAGAAGCGCCAGACGCCTGCGGTCGGCGCACCGATCATCGTGGCGCCGGATGCGCAGGAGACGCCGCGGTGGCGGTTCGCGGCAGGCGTGATCCTGGCGATCATCCTCGGCTTCATCCCGGCGCACCTGATCGCGGCGTCGCGCGAGGCCTCGGCGTTCGCGAAGATCGATCAAGCCGTCCACGATCTGCAGAATGCGGTCGACACGCCCGAGTCGTACGAAGCGCTCGACGGACACCGCGATAAGTTCCTCGCGAAGAAGAAGAGCGAGCGCAAGAGCCTCGCGATGCAGTCGATGCTGATCTGGGCCGTGGTCGGTGCGGGAATCGCGTTCGCGTGGTTCCGCGCGGTGCCGTGGGACAAGCTGGGCAAGAAGCCCGCCTCCTGATCAGTCTTCTTCCTCTTCGTCGTCCTCGTCCTCGGCGGCGGTCCCGCGCTTCGCTCGCTCGGCGGCATCGGCGGCGGACTCCCGCTCGCTGAGCTCCTTCGCCGCGCGCTCGCGCTTCAGGGTGACGCGCCACGCGAACAGGATCGAGATGTTGTAGAGGACGATCATCGGCGCCGCCATCATCAGCTGGGAGACGACGTCGGGCGACGGTGTGAGGATCGCGCCCACGATGAAGGCGATCACGACGAACCAGCGGTTGAACTTCCACAGGCTGCGGTGGGTGACGAGGCCCACCATCGCGAGGAAGTAGATCAGGAGCGGCAGCTCGAACACCGCACCGAACGCGAGCATCATGTTGCGCGTCAGGTCGAGGTAGTCCTGCATCATGATCATCGGCAGGAGCTCTTTGTCGCCGTAGTCGAGCAGGAATCCGTAGAGGTTCTCGAGGACGAACCGGTAGCAGAACGCCGCACCGCTGATGAAGAACAGCGCGGAGAAGATCGCGAACGCGACGGTGATCTTGCGCTCGCGCTTGTAGAGGCCGGGCGCGATGAACTTCCACAGCTGATAGAAGATGAACGGCGACGCGACGAAGATGCCGGCCCAGAGCGCGATCGACATGTCGACCCAGAACGGCTCGGTCAGCTTGCCGAACACGATGTGCGGCTTCCCGAGCTTCTCGGTCTCCCACACGTTGAACAGCGGCGCCTTCAGGAGGTTGTAGATGTCCTTCGCACGCCACCAGCAGAGCGCGAACGCGAGCATGAAGAAGATGGCGGCGTTGCGGACGCGGTCTCGCAGCTCGCGCAGGTGCGCGAGGAACGGCATGCGGCTCTCTTCGAGATCGCTCGGCGGCGACTCGGGCTCCTCTTCCTCCGACGCCGCCCGCTGCTTAGCCATGCTTCGGCTCGGAGCCCTTCGCGACCGTTCCCGCGGCGGGACGGATCAACGACGCGAGCTCCTCGTCAGCTTCCGCACTCGCCGGCGGAACATCGGCATCGGCTTCCCCGGCTGTCGCTGGAAGCGTGACCTTCGGTGCGCCGGGCTCATCGGCCTCGGCGAGTGCGCCCTCCGCAGGCGCGGGCGCAGGTAGCTCCGCGGGCTCGGCCGCGATGGCATCGGGGGCCGCGATCGTGTTCTCGGGAGCCTGCAGCTCCTTCTTCTTCTTCGGCTTGATCTGCCTGGGCTGGACCGGGACGTCATCGCCGCGCAGGGCGCTCTTCAGGTCGCGGATCGCGCCGCCGATCTGCTCGTCGCCCTCGATCTGCTGCTGCAGCGAGCGCGACTGCTTCTTGATGTCCCGGATCCCCTTGCTGATCTGCTTGGCAGCGGACGGCAGCTTGTCGGGCCCAAGGAACAGGA
Source organism: Deltaproteobacteria bacterium (assembly GCA_013813765.1). Taxonomy (GTDB): domain Bacteria; phylum Myxococcota_A; class Polyangia; order Haliangiales; family Haliangiaceae; genus JABFXX01. Next base: position 11,497 of record JACCRC010000135.1, read on the forward strand.
GCGCGACGATCAAGATCACGATGATCTCGCTGCCTCCCATGCCGAACATCGGGGGCAGCATACCACCCGATCCCGGAGATGACCCGCCGCGAAGGAGGGTCAGAACTCTCGGGATGATTGACCAAACTCCGTCGGGGACGTGCCTGGCTGGCCGGAGACCTCGGTCGGCGCGGTCCCCGTGCGGACCCATACCGCGAGGCCGTTTCCGCCCGAGGGTGCGAGCAATCCTGTCTCCCGATCGATCGACACGCGATCGAGCCCGTGCGGAGCGGTCCCGGGGACACCCACGGCGGGGCGGCCGCCCTCCGCCGCGCGGATGGCGAGCGCCCACAGCGGGAGCGCGGCCTTGGCACCGTCGCCTTCGCGGCCGAGCTTGTGCGCCGGGTCATCGAACCCCAGCCACACCGCCGCGAGCGCGCGCCCGGTGAAGCCGATGAACCATGCATCGGTGTTGTCGTTGGTCGTGCCGGTCTTGCCCGCGGCCGGGCGGCCGACCGACACCTTGGACGCCGTACCGCGCGTCATCACCGCGTGCATCATGTCCTGCAGCTGGAAGGCGGTGCGCTCGTCCATCAGCTTGCCGCCATCGGCGAGGATCCGCGCATCCGGCTCGGCGCCCGCGGTCTCCGCGAAGCGATCGAACCGGCGCGCCGGATCGAGCCACGGATCCTCGGGCGCAGCGGCATCGAACAGCACCTCCGCGCCGCGGCGGATCCGGACCGCGAAGCGCGGAGCGACGGCCCAGCCATCTCGTGCGATCACGGCGTACACGCGCGCGAGCTCGATCGGCTTCACGCACGATGCTCCGAGTGCCATCGGCCGCACGTCCGCGAGCTCGCTCGAGATGCCGAGCCGCTTCGCGAGGCCGATCACCGATGCGACACCGGTGCGGTCGAACACGTCGATCGCCGGCGCGTTGAGCGACGCCGCTAGTGCATCCTGCGCGAGCACGATGCCGCGGAACTTGTTGCCCGACTTCGGCTTCCAGTGCACGCCGGTGACCTCGTCGTACTCGGAGATCGGTGCGTCGCGCAGCGCGGTGCCCGGTGTGATCGCACCGGTTTCTAGCGCTGCGCCGTAGACGAGCGGCTTCCACGCGGAGCCGGGCTGGCGGCAGCTGCCGAGCATGCGATCGAACCGATCGGGGCCCCAGTCGCGTCCACCGACGAGCGCCTCGATGTAGCCGGTGCGGTGATCCCAGATCAGCGCCGCTGCCTGCGCACCGCGCCAGCGATCACCGTGCGCGACCGCGGCGGTCTGCAGCTGCGTGCCGAGCGCGGGCAGCGCGGCGGTGTCGATCACGAGCCCACCTCGCGATAGATCCTCGGGGAGCGCGGCCTGGATGAACGCGCGGACCTGCTCCGTGTACCAGGGCACGCGCGTGCCGTACGTGGGGCGCGGGCGACGCAGCTCGATCGGCGCGGCGATCGCTGCGGCCGCGGTCGCGTCGTCGATCAGCGTCGCGCGCGCCATGCGTGCGAGTACCTCGTCGCGTCGCGCCTTTGCACCCGCCAGGTTCCTGAACGGATCGAGCCTGGCCGGTGCCTGGATCAAGCCGGCGAGCAGCGCGGACTGCGGCAGATCGAGATCGCCGACGTCGCGGTCGAAATACATGCGCGCCGCGGCGACCATCCCGTACGCGCCCTGGCCGAGGAACACGAAGTCGAGATACGTCGAGAGGATCTCGCGCTTGGACCAGCGCCGTTCGATCGTGCGCGCCATCAGCGCCTCGCGGACCTTTCGCTTCATGGTGCGCTCGGTCCCGATCTCGAGCGGCAACAGATTTCGCGCGACCTGCTGCGTGATCGTCGATGCGCCCTCGACGACGCGGCCGACCTGATAGTTCACCCACGCGGCGCGAACGGCCGCGCGGTAGTCGACGCCGCGGTGCTGGAAGAACCGCACGTCCTCGGCGGCGAGCACCGCCTGCACGAGCGAGAGCGGCATGCGATCGAGCGTCGACAGCGTGCGATGACCGACGACCTTGCCGTCCTTGAACGGTTGCTCCGCGAGGTGAGAGCCATCCGCGGCGAGGAACAGCGAGCTGGTCGCCACGTTCTGCCGCCACGCGGCCAGGTCGGGCACCTGCGGCAGATCGCGCGCCCAGTGGCGAAGCGTCAGCGCAACGACGCCACCGGCGATCAGCGGCACGGCGATCACGAGCCAGATCACTGCGAGCAACGGAAGCCTCCACCACCACCCACCGTCGCGGCGGTTCGCCACGCGCACGCGCATCATGGCGCGAACAACGCCATCTGCCGCGGCGGTCCCACGACGCGCGCGCGCCCACCCAGCGCCTCGACGATCGCATCCGCACACGGTCCGGTGACGAACACCTCGCGCGCGCCGGCGGACTCGATCCACGACAGCAGCTGCTTGCGATCGGCGGCGCTCGCCCACGCGAAGCCCGCGTCGTAACCGGTCGCACCGTCGACCGCGCGGCCCGAGGCGAGCGCCGTCGAGAACCGCTTGCCGGTGAGCGCCTTGCTGAGCCCGCCGTGATCCGAATCGAGCCAGATCACGGCGCGCGGTGGATTGCCAGGTGTGCTGATCGGCGGCAGCTGCACGCGTCCGTTCATGCGCAGTGCCGCGTCACGGATCGGCCGCGCCGCCGCGATCTCGATCCCGCGCGCTGCGAGCTCGATCGCGATCTCGAGGCCGTCGAGCGCGCTGTCGCAGAACAGCACCGGTCGTCGATCCGCAGCGAGCTCCGCCGCGGCCCACGCGCAGGTCTCGGCGATCGCATCGACGAGCTTCGGGAACGCGTGGTGCGGCTCGCCGAACGGCGCGTGCACCACGAGCGCATCACATGCGCGCACCTCGGCTGCATCACCGGCACCACCGCGTGTCGTGCGCACCGCGCCGGCATACAGCGTGGTGCGGCCGCCGAGATCGGCGTGCAGCGCCGCCGCGCCGAGCCCGCGACCGGACGGGATCAGCTCGAGCCGCAGCGTGCCGAGCGTGAAGCGCTGACGTACGGGCACCGCGAGGTGGCCATCGCCCTTCGCGGCGAGCAACGCGAGCGTGAGCGGCGTGCCGATCAGCTGGCCGTGACCTGCGCGGCCGAGCCGATCCGACGACGACACGAAGCAGATGTCACGGCGCCGGCGCGCATCGCACCAGATCGGCGTACCCGTGAGGTGCACGCCATCGCGCCACGTCACCGAAGCGACGGGAGCTGCTCGAGCGGGGCGGCGACCCACAGCTCACGGTGCCATCCGAGCGCCCATCAAGCAATGATCCGGCTACTCGACGGTGTTCGTCGGTAGCCGGCCATCCGCGAGCTGCTGCTCGAGCTCCTGGATCGCGGCCCTCAGCTGTTCGCGTTGCGCATCGTCGAGATCGAACACGATGCCCATCCCCGTGGGCTCGTCATCCGCCGCCGTGATCGTGTGCGAGACCTTGCCTACCAGCGACAGCGGCTGCACGTTCCCCGGGATCGCGACCAGCATGTGGATCTGCGAGGTCTCCGGAAGCGGCTTGTCCGTGAACAGAAATAGCCCTTCCTCGTTGATGTCCTTGGTGAACGTGTTCGCCGGGCCCTCGACGGCGCCGTACGTCACTTGCAGCCTGACCGGCAGGCGCCGCTTCTCGCGCAGGTTCAGGAGGCCGCCGCGCACGAAGCCGTTCAGGTAGTTGATCTTGTCGCGCTCCGAGCCGCCGAGCGCGACGACGACGCCGGGAGGATCCTCGCGCTGCCCGACGACGGTGCCGCGCAGCGTGACGAGCCAGCCGCCGACGTCGAGATCGATGCGCAGCGTCGCGCCGTTCTCGGCGGGATCGTCACTCGGGACGAACACCGTCCAGTCGCGTGGATCGAAGATCTTGATCCACTCCGATTGGCTGGTCAGCCGCAGCTCGAGCCGTACCGCGCCCACGCGAGCATCGTACCCCAAGCGCCGTGCGCAGCGCCCCTACTGGAACAAGACGCGCAGCGTGAGGGGCTTGCCGGCGCGGAGGAGCTGGATGTTCGCGGCGCGGGTCTGGGGCGCCCGGACGTACAGCTCCGCGGCGTCGTCGATCGAGCGCAGTGGCTGGTTGTCGACGGCGGTGATGATGTCGCCGCGGCGAAGGCCGGCCTTGGAGAACACCGAGCCTTCAGCGACGAGGTCGAGCCGTGCACCGTCGGGGGTGAACGTGCCGCGGAGGACGCCGGTCAGTCGGCTGAAGTCGGCGATCTGCGCGTTGAGCTCGCTACGCGACAGCACGGTCGGCGTGATCACTGGGCCGGCGGGAACCGGAGCGGGGGCCGGCGCAGGCGCTGCCTCGGGGGGAGCGTCCTCGATCGCGGGGACGATCGCCGGCGCGGCCTTCTTCGGAGCCGGCGCGGGGGCGGGCTCGACCACGAACGTCGTCGCCTCGGTCCTCGAGGTGCCCGGCGGGAGGAAGCCGTCCAGCGACGGCGCGGCCTTCGCGGGCTTCGCGGGCTTCTTCGAAGCGGGGGCGGGGGTCGCTGCGTACGGATCCGCCGGGATCGCCGGGTCCGCGTACGGGTTCTGTGGGTCGGCCTGGGTCATGCCGAGCGCCGTCACCGAGGGCGGGGTGCTCTCCGGGAGGAACGCCGGGGGCGCAGCCGAGGTCACGCGAACGCCACCATCACCAGCGGCGATCGAGGGATCGGCGTAGGGATCCTGGGGAGCATCGGCAGCGGGAGCGGGCTCGGCGTACGGATCGAGCGGGCCATCCGCCTTCACCGCGGTCGGCTTCTTTGCGGTGCGAACCGGCTCCGCCTCGGCGACCTGGCGGTTACGATTGCCGCGCCACTGGCGCTCGGCCGGCGCGGCCAGGACGATCTCGCGGCCGTTGGACGACAGCGTCACCTCGTCGTCGCCGATCTCCTCGACCGTGTAGCCGTCGATCACGCCGCCGACATCTGCCAGGACATGCGTGCCCTTGTTCTTGTCGAACAGCAGGGCCTGGTGACTCTCCGGCAGCACCCTCACCACCCGGAGCGGGACCTTGGTGCGAGCGACTTCCGGCTTCGGATCCGGGGCCTTGGCTTCGTCGGCACGGGCCACCGAAGCCGTCAGGAACATCGCAAACAGACCGACGACGAGGCGCATGGGCGGAGGAGGCTGCAAGCGCCGATCCGGTCGAACCAGACGCAAGCCGGCGGAACTGAACCGCCATTCCCCCACCCTGTAGCTACCGCTTCACAGATCGCGTGCCGTTACGCGACAGCCAGACCGTGGAAAAACTAGGACTTCTTGTCGAGGTCGGACAGGTCGAGGTCCTCGAGCTCCTTGAGGTCCTCGGCGGTCAGCCCGCCCATGCTGGCGACACCGCCACTGGCATCACCCGCGCTCGACTTGTCTTCCTTGGAGCTCGCCGCGCCGGCCCCGAGCTGCTTCGCGTCGCCGCCCTTCGGCGCCTCGAGCAGACCCATCTTCGACTTCAGCTCGGCGAGCGCGTCGTCCTCGGCACCGCCACCCGCCTCGAGGGCGTGGAACTTCGACTCGAGCGTGTCGCCCGACAGCTCGCCGGCGAGCTCGGCACCTGCCTCGGCCTCGGCCTCCATCAGCTGGATGCGCTCGGCCATGCGGTCGAAGGTATCGAACGCGCTGGTGTCGCCGAGACCCTGCATGGTGTTGGCGATCTGCTGCTGCGCCTCCGCACGCTTCTTGCGCGCGATGAGGATGTTTTTCTTCCGCTTCGCTTCCTCGATCTTGTTGTTGAGGAGACGGAGCGCGTCCTTCAGCTTCTCGACGGCCTGCTTCTGCTGGATCCACTGCTGCTGGAACTGCGTGGCGATCGTCTCGTGCTCCTGCTTGCGGGAGAGCGCCTGACGAGCGAGTCCGTCGTCGCCGGCGCGCACGGCCACCATCGCCTTGCGCTCCCACTCCTTCGCCTTGTCAGTCTCCGCCGTGTACTGCTTCTGGAGCTTCTTCTCGTCGGCGATCGCGACAGCCACTGCCTTCTTCGCCTCGACCAGCTGCTGCTGCATCTCGAGCAGCACCTGGGACAACATCTTTTCCGGATCCTCTGCCTTCGTGATGAGGTCGTTGATGTTCGACTTGATCAGCGTACCGAGTCTCGAAAAGATGCCCATGGCTTACATCGAGCGTACGGGATCAATGGTGTCGTTGCAACGCGAGCGGACGGCGTGCTACTGCCCCTGTCTCCGTCGATGACCGAGACCAAACGGCTCCCTCGTCACGTGGGAATAATCATGGATGGCAACGGCCGCTGGGCCGAGGCCAAGGGACAGCGTCGTCTCGAGGGGCATCGCGCCGGCGCGGACTCCGTCCGAGACATCACGCGCGCGTCGCGCGAGCTCGGGCTCGAGGCGATCACTCTTTACGCGTTCTCCTCGCAGAACTGGGCTCGCCCGGCGGAAGAGGTCGCGGGCCTGATGCAGCTGCTTCGCGAGTTCCTGATCGGAGAGCGGTCGGAGATCCTCGACAACCAGATCCGGCTCGAGGCGATCGGCGACATCGACAAGCTGCCGCCGATGGTGAAGGAGCCTCTCGACGAGCTCCGAGCCGCCTCCTCGCACCACCGCGCAATGACCCTCACACTCGCGCTGTCCTATGGCGGTCGCGAGTCGATCGTGCGCGCGGTACAGGCGATCGCGCGCGACGCGGCGAGCGGCGTTCTGCGCCCCGAGGACCTCGACGTCGCGCGGTTCTCCGGCTATCTGCCGACCGCCGCGCTGCCTCCTCTCGATCTCCTCATTCGCACCAGCGGCGAGCAGCGGATCTCGAACTTCATGCTCTGGGAGATCGCGTACGCCGAGCTCGTGTTCACCGACGTGCTGTGGCCCGAGTTCCGCCGCCAGCACCTGTACGAATGTCTCGACGTCTACGCCAACCGCGAGCGCCGCTTCGGCCTGACATCCGCGCAGCTCGCGTCGGACGTGTAGTAGGGTCCACTTCCCTTGGCTCTCGGTAACCTCGCACAGCGGTTCCTCGTCGCGGTCGTCGCGGTTCCGATCCTTCTGTTCATCCTCCACTACCATCGGCCCGAGCCGACGTGGGCGATCATGTTCGTCGCGTCGCTGCTCGCGATGCGCGAGTTCTTCGCGATGACGTTGCCCGCCGAGGATCGCGGTCCCGCCCTCGTGATGGGCGCGCTCGCGTGCATCGCGTTCTACTGGCTCGATCCGATCACGCTCGCGTACTACCAGGACATCAGCGCGCTCAACAGGGTGACGAAATTTGCGGTCGCGAACAGCGGGACCGTCGCGCTCATCCTCGCGGTGATCGTCCCCGGCCTCTACTACCTGTTCCGCTTCCGCGACATCCCGAGCGTCGCCGGGCGCTACGCCGCGACCGTCGCTGGCATCGTCTACGCCGGCTTCCTCACGACGTACCTCGCGAAGCTGAAGCTGATCGACCCGCACATGGTCGGCGACACCGTCGTGATCGTGCTGCTCGTCGCGTGGGTCGCCGATACCGGCGGTTACTTCGCGGGCCGCTTTCTCGGCAAGGCGAAGCTCTACGAGGCCGTCAGCCCGAAGAAGACCTGGGCCGGCGCATGGGGCGGGCTCGCGGGGTCACTGCTCGGCGTCGCGGTGCTGAAGCTCGCGTTCGCCGACTGGCTGACGTGGCTCGACGTGGTCCTGATCGCGATCCCCGGCGGCATCCTCGGCCAGATGGGTGACCTCGCGGAATCTCTCATCAAGCGCTCGGTCGGCGTGAAGGACTCCGGCGCGCTCCTCCCCGGCCACGGCGGGATCCTCGATCGCATCGATGCGGTGCTGTTCATCGCGCCGTACGTCTACACGTACCTGACGCTGAAGTTCGCGTTGCACTATTAGCGCAACGCTCGGTCCGACCTTTGCTCGTCGAGATTTCGTCGTTGCAACGGTAGCGAATCAGGGTCTAACGTCCGCGGCGCAACGGAAGGAGGGCTCCGATGCGCATCAGCTCTAGCGTCGTGTTCACGGGCATTCTCGTGCTG
>JACCRC010000170.1 GCA_013813765.1 Deltaproteobacteria bacterium
ACCTACCACAAGACCACGAGCACCGGCGCGATCGAATCGGTCACCGGCACGATCGGCCCGCTGCCTCTGCGCTGCCAGAACCCGACGACCAAGGTCGTCGCGATGGGACGCGTCGCGATCGTCGCGCTCGACGAGCCGATGGGCGGGCTCCCCGGTCAGACGCAGATCGTCAAGATCAGCGCGCGGCGCCGCGCTCCGACGACGAACCGCACGCCGCCTGCACCGCAGAGCACGAGTCCACGCGGGTCGGGCGCACCGGTGGTCGTGGCCGCACCGCCCTCCCCGGCCGCGCCTGCGGATCTTCAGGTCTCGAGCGAGCTGCTCCGGCGCACGCGGTTCGAGCCGTCCGGCATCGTGTGGGTCGCCGCGATCGATCGCTACGTGCTCGTCAGCGACGACACCGGGACGAAGAAGCAGGACGACCACGCGCCGTGGCTGTTCACGATGTCGGCGTCGGGTGCCGTCGATCCGCAGCCGCTCGTGGTAACCGGACTCGACGAGCTCAACGACATCGAATCGATCACGACCGATGGTGCGGGCGGGCTGTGGCTCATGTCCTCGCAGAGCGAGAGCAAGAAGGGCAAGCGGCCGGAGAATCGCCGCCGGCTCGTGCACGTGGTGTTCGCGAAGAGCGGCGAGGTGAAGGCCGACAAGCTCGTCGACTTCGTCGGGATGCTCGACGCCGCACCCGCGACGACGCGCGCGGCACTCGGAGTGCTCGACACCAGCATGCTCGACATCGAGGGCCTCGCGTTCAGGGACGGCGCGCTGTACTTCGGGCTCAAGTCCCCGGTGGACGCCGATGGCAGCGCCATGATCTGGCGCGTCGCTGCCCCCGACAAGCTGCTCGCCGGCGATCTCGTCGGCGCGAAGCTCACGCCGTGGTCGAAGGTCAAGCTGACCGTCGAGGCCGATGGCCGCAAGGTGCCCGCCGGTATCGCCGACATGGTGTTCTGGGACAGCGACACGCTCGTGATCGCGGTCACCGCGTCCGGTGCAGAGGCGAAGGTCGAAGCGGGCGCGATCTATGTCGCGCGCGCCACCGCCGGCATGCTCGCGCCGGTTCACGTACGCACCTTCCCCGGGCTCAAGCCGGAGGGCATCGCGCGCGGACCCAAGGACACGCTGGCCGTCGTGTTCGATCGCGGAACCGACGCCGCGCAATGGGTGCAGATCGATCTCGATCGGTTCAAGGCGGAGAATGCGAAGCCGTGAGCTGACGCTCGCCGCGCTCGCGCTCGGCACCGGTTGCTACACGCCCCCGTCTGCGGCGCCGCTGACGCCGGCCGAGGTCGAGGCGTGGTCGGCGGGACCCGCGAGCACGCGCGCCCCAGGATCCGCCGCGGCCCCCGCGAGCTGGGACTTCGACGTCGAGGCCGCGGTGGCGTATGCGCGCGACCACGGTCCGACGGCCGCCGAGCGCAAGCATGTCGAGGCGGTCTCGCGCGCGGAGATCGACGCCGAAGGCCAGCTGACGAACCCCGAGGTCCGGTTCGGGCGCACGTTCGACGGCACGGTCGGTCAGAGCGACCGACTCGTCGTCGCGCTTCGCGTGCGACCCGACCAGCCATGGGAGCGCCACGGCAAGGTCGCGAGCGCGCGCGCGGAGCTCGCGGCGGAGCAGGCACTCAGCAAGGTGCTGCATCGCGACACGGTCCTCGAGATCCGCAAGCACTACGCCGCGCTCGCATTCGGAGAGGCGACGCGCGACGTGATCACGAAGCAGCTCGCACTGCTCGCGGAGCGCCAGCGCGTGATCGATGCGCAGGTCGCGCGCGGTGCAGCGACGCAGCTCGAGGCGCTGCTCGCCGGCGAGGACCTGCTCGATCTCGAGAGCACGCGCGCCACGCTGGATGTCGAGCTGACGACCACGCGCAAGGAGCTGTCGGATCTGGTCGGCATCCCGCCTGGCCAGACGTGGCGCCCGGTGTGGGACCTCGCGAAGCTGCGCGAGGTCGCCACCACGTTCGATCGCGCCGCGATCGCGGGCCGCGCCCTCGCCGCGCGGCCCGAGCTGGCCGAGGCCAACCATCGTCTGCGCGCCGCCGATGCACTCGCGTATACCGAGCGTTCGAAGCGTTATCCGTGGTTCGACTACTTTCAGGTCGAGCGCTCCGTGAAGGACGCCGTTGACTGGGCTGTCAGCGTCAGCGTCAGGCTGCCCGTGTTCTCGCTGAACGGCGGCGAGGTCGCTGCGGCCGATGCACGCACGCACGCCGCCGCCGCGGGCCGCCGTCGGATCGCAACGCACACGCTGAGCGAGGTCGACGATGCCATCGCGCTCGCCGAGATCACCGGCAAGCGCGCGAGAGACCTCGCGGCTCGGCTCGAACCGTTGCAGAAGGCGCTCACCGACCTGCTCGCCGACCCCGGCTCGTCGCTCGCGATGGATCCCGTCAAGCTGCTCCTGCTGCAGGGCCGCCACGTGCGTGCCGAGCGCGCCGTGCTCGAGGCCGCGTACGAACATCGGCTCGCCCTGATCCAGCTCGAGGTGCTGACCGGAGAATCCTCGTGGCGATGACCACCCCGAACACGCTGCAGCGGCGCGAGTTCAAGTACCTCATCAGCGAGCACCAGGCCGACCAGCTCCGCCGTTACATCGAGGGCATCTGCACCGTCGATCCGTACGCCGCGCACACCGGTGGCCGCTACTTGATCGACACGCTCTACCTCGACACCCCGTGGCTCGGCATCTACTTCGCGACGATCGAGAACGCGCCCGATCGCTACAAGCTACGCATTCGCAACTACCCGAGCCTCGGCGGTGGTCCCGTGTTCTTCGAGGTGAAGCGTCGGATCAACGAGACGATCATCAAGACGCGCGCGCACTTTCGAGGCGAGTGGGCGCACATGCTGGTCGACGCGTCTCCCGAGACGCTCGCCGGCATCGATCCGAAGCAGCGCAAGGGCGTCGACAACTTCATCTGCTACTTCCACCGCGGACCGATGCTGCCGCAGGCGATCGTGCGCTACGAGCGCGAGCCGTACTTCAGCACCATCGATGACTACGCGCGCGTGACGTTCGATCGCAACGTCTCGTACCAGCGCGTCTCGGAGCTGACGCTCTCCCCCGACACCGATCACTGGACGCTGATGGATGATCCGCTGAGCCAGCGCGGCCTCGGACTGGAAGGCTCGGCGGTGCTGCTCGAGCTGAAGTTCACGAACGTGGTGCCCTCGTGGATGCGCAACATGGTTCACACGTTCGCGCTGCAGCGCCTCGCGTTCTGCAAGTACACGCGAGCGATCGACTCGATGCGCATCGTTCCGTCGGAGCGCGTTGCGCGCGCCGGCTTCCGCAGCTAGTCCATCGCCGGACCGCCGCGCCAGGTCTCCTCGAGGAGATCCAGGAGACCGACGTATGCGACGACGAGGTACACGGCCGCGGCCACACAGCCGACTACGACGAGGCCGTGAGTGAGCGCGCGCCGCGCGCTGACCGGTGCCTTCGCGCGTGCAGCCTCGAGCGTCGTGCCCGAGAGCCACGCGATCACAACACCGGCGACGCCGATCCAGCGCACCGCGCGCGCGATCAGCGGATTGCCGGGCAGCGCGACGAGCGATAGCAGCAGCGCGAGCGGAAGCAGGAACCAGACCTCGATCGGCGGGCGGATCAGCTTCGCGCCCAGCGCACGCCACGAGCCCAGATCGCGGCGCGCGAGCGCGAGCGCACCGATCCCGATCACGAGGAGCGCGATGCCGAGGCCGATGCGCAGGCGGCGGCGCTGGTACGCCGTCTCGAGCTTCTCGGCGGCCTGGCGAGCGCCGGCGCTATCGACGAGCGTAGGGTCGAGCGCGGCGAGCTCGGTCTCGGCTTCCGCGAGGTCGGCAGCGCGGGTCAGCGCGCGTACGTACTCGAGCCGAGCGTGCTGCCCGCGCTCGCGGCGACCGGCTTCCGCGGCTGCGCGAAACCAGCGCATTGCCTCGCCGCGATCGCCTTCAGCTTCCCATCCGAGGGCGAGGGCGAGACGCGCCGCGTTCGCGCGGGGGTAGGTCGGGTTCTGCTCGACCAGGGCGCCGAGCGCGGTGAGCGCGGCCGTGGGATCGTCGTCGGTGCCGTAGATCTCGGACGCGAGGCGCTCGTGTTCGGCGCGCACGGCGTCGAACGCGGGGCCGCCCTCCTCCTCGATGCGCGCGAGCGCAGCGCGAGCGCGCGCGACGAGTCGATCGTCGGTACCGATCTCGAGGACCTGCTCGAGTGCGCGGCGCGCACGAGCGTAGTCGCGCGAGAACTCGGCGAGCCTGGCGGCTTCCGCCCACGCGTCGTCGGTCCAGCGCGTGATGGGGCGAGCCGAGCCGAGCTGTTCGTAGGCAGCGATCGCGGTGTTGACCGTGGCGGGGTCGCCCGAGACCGCGAGCTGGCCGGCTCGCTTGAACGCAGCGTCGGCGTCGGCTTCCGGATCCGCGGATGCAATGCGTGCGACGAGCACGAGCAGCGCGACCGCGAGGCGGGTCATGGCTTGGACTTGGAGAAGCCCTGCGGGATCTGGGTGCCGTCGTGCCGGAATGCTTCCATTGTCATCTGATCGCGACGCACGCGGATCACCGCGGCGTTGTAGGTTTTCTCGCTGTACAGGGTCCAGTAGTCGGAGCCGTTGTCGTAGAGCTCGGCGCCGGCACCGCCCGCGACGACGAACACGGTCGCGTTGTCGTTCGTGGCCTGGACCTGCTTGTTGATCATCGGCCTGGAGATCTCGTAGTCGTGGTCGTGACCGTTGAGCACGAGATCGATCTTGTACTGATCGACGAGCGGCAACCATGCATCCTGCAGGGTCTGGCTCGGGCCGTGGCGCGTGGACGCGGAGAACATCGGTTGGTGGTGCATGAAGAGCTTCCAGCGCGCTGAGTTGCTCTTCGCCATGTCCGCCGCGATCTTGTCCTTGAACTCTCCGGCAAGCTTGCTGATGTCGTCTGGCGTGTCGTTTCCGACCGTGATGTGCGCGAAGCCGTAGTCGACACCGAAGTTCTCCTGATCTCCGGGAAGCGCGATCTGCGAGAAGTAGTTCACCGCGTTGACCTCGTGGTTGCCGTGCGCGGAGACCAGCGGAACGCGCGCGAACAGTGGCTCCGCGCGATCGAAGAACTCCTCCCACTCGTACTGCGTGAGGCCGATGGTGACGGCGTCTCCGGAGAACAGGATCAGATCAGGCTGACGATCCGACAGCTCGTCGATCAGGAGCTGCCAGACGTCGTAGCCGCCGCGGCTGTCGCCGACGAAACCGAACACGACCTCGGAATCGGGGTGCGCGACGGTATCGGGCGCGGTCCTGAACGTGTAGACGGGCGAGTAGCTCTTCGCGCCGTCGAGATCGGTTCCGCCGACCTGATAGCTGTACGACGTGCCGGGCTCGAGCCCGCACAGGTGCGCCTGATGGACGCGGATCTCCTCGGCGCCGGTGGAGCGGTACGCGAACACGATGCCGGCCTTCTCCTCGACGAGGTCAGCGGCAGGCAGGCTCGCGCCCTTCGCATAGCGGATCTCGGAGGCGAGCGTCTTGTCGTCCTTCGTGCGCCACTGCGCGACGACCGAGGTCTTCGGGTCGCCCATGATCCCGAGGTGGACGTGACGCGGCGTGGGATCGGGACCGAACACCGCGGTACCCGGGCGCGGAGCCTCCGCGCCGTAGCGTGTGGTGAGGTCGTAGCCGCAGCCGTCGATGCGCAGCGTGCCGCCTTCGGTGAGGAGGTCGCCATCGAGCTCGATCGGATTTCCCTTCACGCAGGCAGGAGCGAGCGCGAGGCACAACAACAACGTGGCAGGGCGCATGGTTACTCCACCCGGTAGGTGATTTGAAGCAGGAGCTGATCGTTCTTGTAGTCGGCCTTCTCGCCGACAACCGTTCGATCCTCGATCTCCTCGATGTGATTGAACGCGAGCTGCGCCTTCAGGTTGTGCATGCGCAGGTAGTAGCTGAGCACGCCCGTGTAGATGCGCACCGACTGGTTCGGGTCCCCGAGCTGCGAGATCGGAAAGAAGTCGTTGCGGTCGATCTCCTCGACGCGCGCCGCGAGCTCGATCCGCGCTTGCTTGAGCGGCGGAAGCTTGACCGGCAGGAGATACGCGAGCTGCGCTGCGAAGCCGTTCGCCGTGTACGCCGGAGGCAGCATCGACGGGTCGCCCGGGCCGTTGTAGTCGTGATCCACCTGAAGGTACTCGAACGCCGCGGAGACACCGTTCCACGCCGCGGCGAGGTCGACTCCGAAGTGCTGGCGTTTCTCGACGGAGCTCGCCTGCCCAGACAGCTTGTTGTGCCCATACGAGAGGCCGAGCGTGAGCAGCTTGCCGACGAACGCAGACTCCGCGAGCTGCGCGTCGCGCCCCCACGGCGAGAGCTCGACGCGCGCCGTGAGCAGGTAGCTCTGGTTGATGTTCTCGACCTGGTTCTTGCCCTCGCCGTTGAACACACCCGCGATGACTCTCGCAGGAACCTTCGGCGGCGCGATCGTCAGCCGCGCACCGAGGTCGCGCTGCGGTGCGATCGACGCGATCTGCGCCTTGTCCACAAACGACAGCCGCGAGTCCGACACCATGTTCTGGCGCGAGATCGGTACGCGCATCTGACCACCGTCGAGGACGATCCGCCCGGGAAGCCCGCGCTTCTGCGGAAACGTGCGCGCGATCGATCCGTAGGCATCCTCGAGCTCGAACTGCGGCTGCAGCTCGGTCTCGAAGAACGCCGACAGCTCGAGGTTCCCCGCGCGCGTCGCCGCCTGGACGATGACGCGGGCGCGCGCGAACTTGAACCCGTCCTCGTCGAACTGCGCGGGCGAGTCCTGGCGCGTGCGGAACTGTGGCTGCAGGTAGCCCCCGATCGCGACGGACGTCGGCTCGTAGCTCGCCAGCATCTCCTTCTCGGTCTCGGTCCGTGCGCGCGGCTGCTCGACCACGGTCGGCGGCGGCGCAACAGACGGTGGTGGTAGCGACGCTGCTGGCGCGGTCTCCAGCGGCGCGGCCGGCGGCGGGTCGCCGGCGGGAACTGGCTCGGGCGCGGGAGGCGGAGGCGTGGGCTCGTCGGCGGCGGCGACACCGCCTGCGAGCACGAGGATCAGAGGTAAGCAACGCAAGGGCCCTCATCGAACCACGTCTCGGTGACAGCCGCGTGGCAAGCTAGGCTGGTTCCGTGCGCGCCCTGGCGATCCTCCTCCTGGTGCTGATCGGATGTGGTGCGGCGGAGAAGCGTCCGAAACGTTCGCAACCCGACGACGATAGCGGCACCCCGTTCGGCGCCGACGCGAGCTTCGAGCCCGTGGCGTTCCAGGTCGAGGTCACGGGGCCCGATGGCGCGCGGCCGATCGTCCTCATCCCCGGCCTCGCCTGCCCCGGCGAGGTGTGGCGCGAGACCGTCGAGCACCTCGGCGACGACTACCAGGCTCACGTGCTCACGCTCGCGGGCTTCGCCGGCAACGATCCCATCGACGAGCCGCTGTCGAAGGCGGTGCGCCGCGATCTGACGCGCTACATCCGCTCGCGGAAGCTCGATCACCCGATCATCGTCGGCCACTCGATGGGCGGCTTCATCGCGTTCTGGATCGCGTCGTATCACCCCGATCTCGTCGGTCCGGTGATCATCGTCGACGCTAGCCCCGCGCTCTCGGGTGGGCTCGAGGAGGCGAAGGAGCTCCGCACGAACTGGCGCAAGGCGAGCGACGAGCAGTTCGCATCGCAGGTCCGCGCGAAGTTCGGCTCGATGACGCACAACGCGAAGCGCATGCGGCCGGTGATCGATCAGATCGCGAAGAGCGATCGCAAGACGATCGGCGACGCGATCTACGAGATGATCATGACCGACCTCCGTGAGCAGGTGAAAGAGATCAGGGCTCCAGTGCTGATCGTCGCGGCCGACGGCGGGCTCAAGGGACGCATCCGCGAGCAGACGAAGGAGATCCCGAATCACGAGATGGTCGTGATCCGCGGCGCCGCACACTTCGTGATGTGGGATCAGCCGGCGCAGTTCTTCAAGGTCGTCGACAAGTTCCTCGAGGAGAATCCAGCGCGGTAGCTACGCGAACACCTGGCGCGCTCGCGCCGCGAGGCCCCACGCGACGCTCGTCAGCTCCTCGCCGCCCTCGAGCTTCGCCGCACCAAACCGCTGTGCGAGCCGCTCTCGCACGGCCGGCACCAGCGAGCTGCCACCCGTCGCGAACACGCGGTCGACATCCGCGGGCGATACGCCAGCCTTCGCGAGCACGTCATCGAGCACCTTCCCGATCGCATCGAGATCCTCGCTGATCCAGCCATCGAACGCCGGGCGCGTGACGGCGAGGTCGAGCTCGATCTGCTCGAGCGTGACGCGCTGCTCGGGCGACGACGACAGCCGGACCTTCGCGCCTTCGACGGCGCGATGCAGCAGCATGCCGAGATCTTCGTCGACGAGGCGTACGAGCCGTTCGATCTTCACCGGCTCGAGCGCGCCCTGCGTCACCCGATCCAGCAGACGCAGCGTCGACTCCTCCTTGAGGAACGACAGGTAGTGCCACCGCCGCAGGTGACCGTAGATCCACGCCGGAACCGGTGCCTCGCCGCCGAACTCGTCGACCTTGTAGCGCGTGCCGCGGCCGAGCGCGGGCGCGACGACCGCATCGATCAAGCGCGCGTCGAACGCATCGCCCGACACGCCGATGCCAGCATTCGCGAGCACGTTGCCCCCGGCCGTGGGCCCGACGCGGATCACCGAGAAGTCCGTGGTGCCACCGCCGAAGTCCGCGACGACGATCAGCTCGTCGTGATCGAGCCGAGCCGCATAGCGGGCGGCGGCGCCGACCGGCTCGTACTCGAACACGACGTCGTCGAAGCCCGCGGTCGCGAGTGCGGTGCGCATGCGCCCGAGCGCGCGCGTGTCATCCTCCGCCGTCTCCGCCCCCCAGTACCGCACGGGACGCCCGACCACCGCGCGCGAGCCGAGGTCGATCGGCGACGCGGCGCGCACTTGCCGTAGATACGCCGCGATCATGTCCTCGAGCGCCCACCGTCGGCCGAAGATCGTCGTCCTCGAGAACGAGGAGCTGGCGAGGTGACTCTTGATCGACTGGACCAGGCGGCCCTCCCCTCCGGTCTCCAGGTAGCGCGCGATCGCCGGAGCTCCCGCTGTCAGCCCGCCGCCGGGCTCGAAGTAGAGAACGGTCCGCCAGTGCGGTGCTCCCTTCAGCTCCGCGAGCTGGACCGCGCCGCTTTCGTCGGCGATCGCCACCGCGGAGTTGGTCGTGCCGAAGTCGATGCCGACGTACTGCATGCGCGTCACTTCGTCTTGAGCAGCGTCTTCGCCGGTCCGGCGCCCTGGATGCCCGCGAAGAAGTCGTTGCCCTTGTCGTCGACGACGATGAACGCCGGGAAGTCGACGACGTCGATCTTCCACACGGCTTCCATCCCGAGCTCGGCCATCTCGTGGACGGTGACCTTCTTGATGCAGTCCTTCGCGAGGCGGGCCGCCGGGCCGCCGATCGAGCCCAAGTAGAAGCCCCCGTGCTTCTTGCAGGCATCGGTGACCTGCTGGCTCCGGTTGCCCTTCGCGAGCATCACCATCGAGCCGCCGTGCTCCTGGAACAGATCGACGTAGCTGTCCATGCGCCCGGCGGTCGTGGGGCCGAACGAGCCCGACGCATAACCCTCCGGCGTCTTCGCCGGGCCCGCGTAGTACACGCAGTGATCCTTCATGTACTGCGGCAGACCTTCGCCGCGATCGAGCCGCTCCTTCAGCTTCGCGTGTGCAATGTCGCGCGCCACGATCAGTGGACCCGACAGCGAGAGCCGCGTGCGGATCGGGTAGCGCGACAACAGCGCGCGGATCTCGTTCATCGGCATCGTCAGGTCGATCTTCACGACCTCGCCGGCGAGATCGTCCTGCGTCGGCTCCGGCAAGTACTTCGCCGGATCGGTCTCCAGCTGCTCGAGGAACACACCGTCGCGCGTGATCTTGCCGAGCGCCTGGCGATCCGCCGAGCACGACACCGCGAGCGCGACCGGGCAGCTCGCGCCATGGCGCGGCAACCGGATCACGCGTGCGTCGTGACAGAAGTACTTGCCGCCGAACTGCGCACCGATGCCGCTCGCGCGCGCGATCTCGACGACCTTCTGCTCCCACTCGACATCGCGGAACGCGCGGCCGAGGTCGTTGCCGGAGGTCGGCAGATCGTCGAGGTAGCGCGCGCTCGCGAGCTTCGCGACCTTCAGCGTCTGCTCGGCGCTGGTGCCGCCGATCACGACGGCGAGGTGGTACGGCGGGCACGCGGCGGTACCGAGCGAGCGCAGCTTCTGGTCGAGGAACGCGGCGAGGCTCTTCGGATTGAGCAGCGCCTTCGTCTCCTGGAACAGCAGGCTCTTGTTCGCCGAGCCGCCGCCCTTCGCCATGAACAGGAAGTGATACTCGTCGCCGCCGGTCGCATAGAGCTCGATCTGCGCGGGCAGGTTGTTGCCGGTGTTCTTCTCCTCGAACATGTCGAGCGGAGCGACCTGCGAGTAGCGAAGGTTGGTCTCCGTGTACGTGTCGAACACGCCGCGAGAGAGCGCAGCGGCGTCCTCCCCATCGGTCAGCACGTGCTGACCCTTCTTGCCCATGATGATCGCGGTGCCGGTGTCCTGGCATCCCGGCAGGATGCCGCCTGCCGCGATGTTCGCGTTCTTCAGGAGCTCGAGTGCCACGAACCGATCGTTCGCCGAGGCCTCGGGATCGTCGAGGATCGCGCGCAGCTGCCCGAGGTGACCAGGGCGCAACAGGTGCGCGATGTCCCGCATCGCGGTCTTCGTGAGCAGGGTCAGCGCCTCCGGCGCCACCTCGAGGAACGTGCGGCCGTTCGCCTCGAACGTGCTGACGTGGTCGCCCGTCAGCTTCTTGTACGGCGTGGCCTCGTGGTGACCTGCCTCGAGGATCTCCTGGAACTCGAACGTCGGCGGCATATCGCCGCGCAGTCTACGCTATCGGGGCAGGGCGAGCAGCTGGCGCGCTTGCTGGCCGGCCGCGTACACGGCCTTGCGCATCGCGTGGACGAGGCCGGTCGGCGTGAAGTTAGCCCCGGTGCGGAATGGATCGAACGCGAGCGCGTTCTGGTCGAGGGCGACCTCGCGCTCCAGATAGACCTGCGCGACGGGGTGCCACTTCATCGTCATCGTCTGCTTTGCCTCGAGCCACCAGCCGGCCTGCTCGCGGCGGACCGCCTCGCGAAGCCGGTTGATCCTCGTGCCGCCGATCTCCGCGCTGCCGATCGGCGTGAGGCGTAGCTGGATCCGACCGACCGGCGGTGCGTCGAACGGCGCGACCGACCAGTAGCTCGTGAGGAACGTCGACGCGTTCGTGACGAGCGGCGCGATCGGAAGCGTCAGAGGACTCCTGACCGTCGCGAACAGAAGATCCTGATCACCGGGCTCCGGCTGCTCGGTGAGCGCCTCCCCGCGGCCCGAGCGGATCCGCATCCCGACGCCGAGCACCTCGAGGAACTCACGCTCGGTCTTCGAGAGAGCGCCCGAGACGCGCACCAGCACCTGGCCGTCGAGCCGCGGTCCGAGCAGGTCGAAGCTGCCACCGATGATCGGCTCGATCCGCCCTGCGAACGTGTAACCCACCGGATGAAACATGCGGCTCTCGCGTACACGCGTGATCGCAGCCACGGCAGGGGCCAGCCAGTGGCCAATCGCCTCGCCGATCGCCTGTCTAAGAGGGGTGTGCGAGGGCGCGCGACCGAGCGCGCCCGCCCGCATTGAAGTGCGATCTTCGCGGCGATGCTGCATGGCCCTGCCACGGTGCAAGGCGTGCGCCGTCAGCGAGTGATCAGAGCGGGCCGAGCGCGTTCACATCGTCGAGCGTCGCGGTGCGTAACCACACGAGATACTCGGCGAGCGCATCACGATCGACGATCGAGAGATCGCGATCGAACCGCGGCATCTGACTCTTGTCGGAGCCCATGTGGATCGGGGCCTTCGGATTGCCGATGAAGCTCGTGTAGTAGTCGCGGCTGTTGAGCCCGTAGAGGTTCGGTCCCGCCGACGAGGCGACGCCTTCGTCGCGCGTGTGGCAGTCGGTGCACGCGGCCTCGAACACCTTCACGCCGCGATCCTTCTTCGCGACGTCGACATCCTGCGCACCGGAGTCCGAGTACAGCAGCTCGACGAGATCGGCCATGTCGGCCGCCGGGATCTCCACGGGCTTCATCGCGTTCTCGGTCTGCGCGAGCTTCGTGTGGGCGTAGAACGCATCCCCGCTCGGCGTCTTCAGGAACTGTGTCAACCAGGCGCGGTTACCGTGCCCGGGACCGATCACCGGGCCCTTGCGCTCCGTGCTGTCGACCCCGTGACAGCCGGCGCAGCGTGTCGCGAACAGCGTGCGCGCGTTCCACATTGGCGCCGTCTTGAACACATCGAGTGGGCCGGTGACCGGCACGCCGTTGGTGAGTGCGAGATCTCTCGCGCGCGTTGCCAGCTTGTCGGCTGTGGCGCGGCGGCGGGCGAGCTGCTCGTCATTGGAGTCGCGCGCGAACGACGCGACCGTCAGTGCACCGACCACGGCGAACAGTCCGGCGAGCGCTCCGAGCCAGAGCTTTCGGTGCTTCGGTTCTCGCTCGGTGCGCCGATCGAGCAGCGGCAGCGCGACGAGGAAGCCGCCGAACATCGCGGGCACGACCATCGCGACGAGCTGCTCCGCGCCCGCCGCAATGATGCGTAGCTCGAACAGCCAGCGGAACGGCCAGAGCGGGCGCGCGTCGTACGCCGACGTGGGATCCGCCGGCGCCGCGAGGTCCACACCGTGCGTGCTGACCACGTAGGCGAGCAGGATCGCGAACACGACAGCGATCGCGATCGCATCGCGCATGCTCTGGTACGGCCAGCGCGTGACGGCGACGGGCTTCGTCCGCACCGGCGTCGGTCCCAGGCGCCGCGAGATCCGCACGTGAAAGTACGTGACGAGCAGGAGCAGCGCCGGCAGCAGGATCACGTGCACGGCGTACGCGCGCGTGAGCGTGAGGTTGCCGTAGTCGTTGCCGCCGATCGCGAGGCTCTTGATCGCGCCTCCCATGACCGGCGTCGCCGCAGCAATGCCGAGCTCGATCTGGCTCGCGTAGAACCCGGCCTGATCCCAGCGCAGCCAGTAGCCGGTCACCGAGAACGCGAGCACGAGCAGCAGCGAGAGGATGCCGAGCCACCATACGAGCTCGCGCGGCCGCTTGTACGCGCCCGACACCGCGGTCTGCACGAGGTGGACACCGGCGATGATCACGATCGCCGACCCACCGTGGTGATGAAGGCCGCGCACGAACCAGCCGAACGGCGCCTGGTCCTGGATGTACGCGACCGAGGCCCACGCGTCGGTCGTCGACGGGCTGTAGAACGCCGCGAGCGCAAATCCCGTGACGCCCTGGACGAGCAGAAGGAACATCAGCACCGCGCCGAACACGTAGGCGAACGAGGCGCCGGTCAGTAGCTTTCCGCGGGGCTCACCGATCGCAGCGCGCTCGCGCAGATACGTCCACAGCTTCACACCGGCTCCCGCGACGACGTTCCCATCTTGTAGCGAACCCACGTGAGCTGCAGGCGGCCGTCGTGCACGGTCACCGGCAGCGGATCGAGTCCGCGCTCGGCGGGGCCGGTCATGCGCGGACCATCCGCCTCGAACCGGCTGTCGTGGCACGGGCACAGGAAGTTCTTCGCGGCGGTATCCCAGCCGACCGCGCACCCGAGGTGCGGGCACACGGCCGACAGCGCGAGGATCTTGTCGTTGCTCGGACGGCGAATGAAGGCGGCACCGAGGACCACGTTGCGTGCGGCGGTCCACGCGTCCTTGACGATCGGCGCGATCACCTCGACCTTGCGCGGCTCCGCGCCGACGCGAAACCGATCGATCGGCCCGAGGTCGAGCGGCTCGCTCGGACCGGTGACCGTCGTCGCACCAGCGGGCGCAGCGATCAGGCGCAGCGTCGGAATCGCGAGCGCGATGCCGGCGCCGGCTCCCAGCGCGCAGGTCGTGACCTTGAGAAACTTCCTGCGGTCAGGATCATCCTCCGCCATGTGGCCACGGTAGCAGAGGACGAGGAGGCGTCGCCAATCAGCCCATCGTGCGTTCTTCGCGCTCCTGATCCTCTTTGCACTTGATGCAGAGCGAGGTCTCGGGCCGCGCCTCGAGACGCTTCTTGCCGATCGGCTCCTCGCAGATCTCGCAGACACCGAACGTGGCGTCCTCGATCTTCTTCAGCGCGAGATCGAGCTTTGTCAGGAGGCTCTTCTCGCGGCCGCGAAGCCGGAACTCGAAGGACTGGATGTACTCGCTCGAGGCGAGGTCCATCTCGTCGGGAAGATCATTGGCGTCGAGCACCATGCCCTCGGAGAGCATCTGGCGAGCGCGTTCGAGGACGCCTTTGCGCTTCTCCTCGAGCAGCTCCTGAAACTTCTTCAGTTCCTTCTTGGTGAGTGCTTTGGATGACGCGGCTGCTGCTGTGGACACAGTTCCCTCCCACTCGGACGAAACGGGGGCGATGCGGAAAGCGCGATAGGATAGTGGTACCCCGGTCCGGTGACAACCCCTCCGGTCGGTTACGTCTTACATCAGCGGATGCCTTGACACTCTGTAGGCGGTCCTCGAAACTGTTTGCGATGGCCGGCTCCGATAAGCGCAAGCAGTCCCTGTATTTTCCCGAAGACATGCTGAAGGAAATCCAAGACGAAGCGACCCGGCAGGACCGGTCCCTGTCGTGGATTGTCCAGAAGGCGTGGAAGATCGCTCGTAAAGAGATCATGAAGTACCCGTCGGTGAACGAGTTCCCCGGCGAGGAAGACGAGAAGGAAATCGCGTAGCACCTCAGAGGTGACTGCACGCGTTTCCTGGGGCTACGCCGTCGCGAGCGACGCGAGCCCTCTGTTCTACGAGTTCTGGGGCGAGCGAGGAGAGCGTGGCACGGCGACGCCGGTGCTGCTCTGCGATGGGATCGGATGCGACGGGTATGTCTGGCGCTACCTGAAGGATGACCTCGGCACGAGGTTCACCCTCCATCCCCACTATCGCGGACACGGTCGTACTGCCGCGCCCAAGGACCCAGCGCGCATCACGATCGCCGATCTCGCGGACGACGTCGCATGCGTGCTCGACGACGCCCTCGTCGATCGGGCAGTGATCATCGGCCACTCGATGGGCGTGCAGGTCGCACTCGAGACCTACAAGCGGCACGGTGCGCGCGTCGGTGGGCTCGTCCTCGTCTGTGGTGCGTCCTCGCATCCGCTGCGCACGTTCAAGGGCTCCGCATCGCTCGAGGAGCTCTTGCCCACGATCCAGAAGTGGATCCAGCGCGTGCCGAGCGTGTTCAACCGCCTCGCGCGAACGCTGTTACCGACGCGACTCGCATATGAGGTCGCGAGCCGGCTCGAGATCCGGCGCGAGCTCGTCGAGCCGCAGGACTTCATGCCGTACCTCGAGGGTCTCTCGCGCATCGACACGCGGTTGTTCATCGCGATGCTGTCCTCCGCGGGTCAGCACTCTGCCGACGAGATCTTGCCGACCATCGACGTGCCTACACTCGTCGTCGCCGGCGGCCGGGATGGCTTCACTCCCCCCGAGCGCAGTCGTGCAATGGCGGAGACGATCCCCGGCGCGGAGCTTTTGGAGATCCCGAACGCATCCCACACGGCGCCGATCGAGCGACCGCACCTGGTCGACTGGACCATCCGCGATTTCATCGCGCGTCGCGTGGACAGCGCGGAACCCGGCGTACTTCCGCGTCCAAGTGACGCAAAGATCTAAAATGGAACGGGAGTGCGATGCGATCGCCTCACTGCTGGGGTCAGCAGAACCCTACTCGTGCAGGCCATGAGTCTCGTTCGGGTTAGCGGTGGGTTATGACGTGTTTTTTGTAAGGGTTAACTCCGAAATTCATAGCGTTTCCATAATCGATCGGGCAAGGTCGCGGTCCATCGCAGAGCAAACCTAACGGGGGGAAATCCGGGGTTTTCTGTTGCGAGATCAGGACAAAACAGACATGGAAACCGACAAGTCAATGACACGCCCTGTCCTCCGTCGGCCCGATGACGACAACGATGGATTGGTGGCTCTGCCGCCCGTCCCGCTGGTCCGCCAGCGCCTTCGCTCGTCGGTCAAGGACTTCGCCGTCTCGCAGCCCGGCCGCCGCGCCGCGGCCCTCGCCGCCGTGTGGATCGCTGCCACCGGCTGTGAAGCCGACCTGAACCACTATGATCCGGAGGAGGCCCTCCGGACCTACCGTCTGATCGAGTCGGAGCTCCGCGCGGAGCTTCGCATCTCGCTCGGTCGCGCGATCACGAACGAGCCGCACGCGGCGACTCGGAACACGATGATCAGCATGCTCGAGCACCTAGAGGAGCTCGAGGCCGCCGCCGTCGCGCCGCGTCCCGCGCGCCGTCGTCGTCGTCGCTAAACTCACATTCATAAAGAGCAGCGAGAGGGCTCGGCATCGCCGGGCCCTTCGTGCGTTTCGGGTCAGAAGCAGCGGTCGTTCGTGCACATGCCGCTGGTGCAGTCGTGCGCGAAGTCGCAGGTCCGACCGCTCGCGCAGCTCCCGCAGCCACCGCCGCAGTCGATGTCGGCCTCGAACCCATCGAGCCGGCCGTCGCTGCAGCTCGCCGCGGCGCACTGCCCGCCCGCGCAGGATCCGGAGAAGCAGTCCTCGGGCGCGGAGCATCGCTCGCGATCCCCGCACGGCATGCAGTCGCCGCCGCAGTCGATGTCGGTCTCGGTCCCATCGAGGATCCGGTCGTGACAGCGGTCGGCGATCGTCGCCGGCGCGCACTGCCCCGACGGACAGGGCGAGATGTGAAACCCAAAGCCGAGCGAGACCATCGGCTCGCGCGTCCCGTCGCGCAGGCGGATCTCGAGGTCTGACGCGATCAGGGACTCGAGGAGCGCGCCACCGGTCGTCGTCTCCTCGAAGCCGATCGTTCCGTCGTGGTTGCGGTCGACGATGTACCAGAACGTCCGGTGGTCCTGCGGATTCGCGTAGAGCATTTCCATGATCCCGTCGTACGCGATGCGCAGCGCGTCGGCCTCGCGGACACCTCCGTTGATCACGCCGTCGTAGCCGCCCTTGCCGTCCGGGGTCAGATCGATCTGCACGCCGTGCAGCTCGATCTCGACCGGGTCCGAGTCCACGAACACGGGTAATCGGAGCCGCGCGGTCCCCGGTACCCACGTCGACCTCGTGCGGTTCGAGGTGAACTTCCCGTCGGCGATCCGCCCGCCGACCGCGACTGCCTCGTCGCCTTCGGCGCCATAGAACCATACGCGCGCGGGGCTGCCGCTGCGCTCGTCCGCCTGGATCTGGACGATCGACGCGAGCGCACCGGACGCGATCATGTCGGGCGCGTGGGTCGTGAGGTTGCCGAACGACGATAGCGTGGTGAACGTCAGGCCGAGCTGATTGTCTCGAGTCTGATCGCCGTCGAGATCGTCGCCCAGCTCGCGCGCCTTCGTGCTCGTCGTTGGCAGGTCGAAGCGATCCACCACGTATCGCGTGATGGGACCCACGTAGGGATCCGTCACGTCACCAGGCGGGGGCCCCTCGGAGGCACAGGCGGAGAGCGCGAGCGCGAGCACGGCGAAACGGGTCATTGTCCGACCATTGACCCACTGCCGCCCGACGGCAAATGCGAACCCGTGGCACATGACGGCAGGCTCGTGCGGATGCCAGCACCTGCCGATCAGAGTGCCCAATCCGTCGCTCCACAGCGCCGACACTCCGGCGGCGACGACAGGTGCGGCGGCTGATTCCACTGCACGCCGCACTTCGTGCAGCGAAACGCGAGCGGGGTGATCTTCCGGAACTCGACGATCGACAGCCCGACCGAGATGACGAGGATCACCGTGACGATCGCGGCGGTCACGATCACCAGCACCGCGCATCAACCGTCCGGCGTCCGACCGAATTCCGGACGCGCGACCGGCCCTCGGCCAGACGAGATCGCTAACGGCGTGGAATCGCGCGCGCGAACCACGGCCCGCGCCTTGCTGAACGCAGCGACGTCATGTCCACGTCGAACTCATCCGCAAACCGACCAGCCGCAGTGCCGGCACAACCGGCAGCTGCTCTGCACGACCAGCACGGAGGCGCACTCGGGACAGTGCAACGACGTACTCGTCCGCGCAGTCCGTGCACCGGTGACGAGCACCTGGCCCTCGCGACTGCCGTCCCGGTAGACGGTGATTCCCTTGCAACCAAGCTCGTACGCGAGCTGGTACGCAGCTTTCACGTCGAGCGGGGTGGCGCTCTGCGCGAGGTTGATCGTCTTGCTGACAGCGGCGTGGACGTGGCGCTGAAACGCGGCCTGCATCCTGACGTGCGTGCCGACGTCGACCTCGTGCGCGGTCGGAAACCAGCGCTGGATCTCCTCGGGGACGTCGGCGTTCCCGCGCACACCGCCGTGCTCGGCCACCTGCGCGAACAGTCGATCACTCGCGAACCCGCGCTCGGCGGCCACCCGCTGGAACGCGGGATTGACCTCGGTGAGCTCCGCACCGTCGAGCACGTTGCGCCGGTACGCGAGCGCGTACAGCGGCTCGATGCCGCTCGCACAGCCGGCGATGATGCTGATCGTGCCGGTCGGAGCGATCGTGGTGGTGGTCGCGTTGCGGAGCGGCCGAGTGTCCCCGCTGGCATCCTGCCACCGCGAGCCCTCCCAGGTCGGGAATGGACCGCGCCGCTCGGCGAGCGCGCGCGAGGCTGCCAGCGACTCGTCTTCGAGGAAGCCGGCCATCCGGTCGGCGAGAGCGATCGCCTCGGGCGAGTCATACGCGACGTGCAGCGCGGCGAGTGCATCTGCCCAGCCCATGATGCCGAGGCCGATCTTGCGGGTGGCCTTGGTCGCTCGCTCGATCTCGGGGAGCGGATACCGGTTCGCCTCGATGACGTCGTCGAGGAACCGCACCGCCTCGTGAATCACGCCGCGGAGACGCGCCCAGTCGAAGTCGCTACCGGCGACGAAGCGACCGACGTCGATGCTACCGAGCGTGCACGACTCGAAAGGGAGCAAGGGCTGCTCGCCACAGTTGTGAACGAGGAGACCGTTCGCGAAGAAGTGGCTGGTGCTCGGCTCCGTGAGGTCGAAGACCTCGGCCTCGCCTTCGGCCTCGAGGTCGCGGACCGTGTACCACTCGCCATTGCCGCGGAGCCGCGTGCCCGGACGCAGCTCGCCCGCGGGAGTGTCTCCCGTCTCGGTGGTGAGCAGATGATCCGCGGTCAGTCGCAGCGCGAGGCCCTCGACCGTGAGGAGCCGGAGGATAGGCTTGACGCCCGTCGAGACCACGCGCGTCGCGCGGCGGAACACGACGTGCTCGCCGTCCCACGTGGCGACCAATGGCGTGGTGCCGACAAGCTCCGCGATCGGGACGAGGCCCCGGTCCTCCACCCAGATCCGCGTATCTCCTGTGACACATGGGTTTGTCGCCTCGATCGGACCCAGGTCTGGCGTCGGCTGGAGCTGGTTGATGCGATCGATGAAGACCATGCCGGGGTCACCGACGGCCCAGGCGGCGTTGGCGATGGCATCGAGGACACGACGCGCATCGAGCTTGGCGGTCACGTTCCCGGTGCGTGGGTTGACGAGATCGTAGGTCGTCCCGTCGCGGACCGCGGTCATGAACGCGTCGGTCACGGCGACCGACAGGTTGAAGTTGCTCATCCGCGTCGGGTCGAGCTTGATCGCGATGAACTCGAGGACGTCGGGGTGATCGACGCGGAGCATGCCCATGTTGGCGCCGCGCCGCGTGCCACCTTGCTTGATGGCCTCGGTCGCCACGTCGAACACCTGCATGAGCGACACGGGGCCCGACGCGGTACCGCCCGTCGAGGCGACGAGATCGCCGGCCGGACGGAGGCGCGAGAACGAGAAGCCGGTGCCACCGCCTGTCTTCTGGATCTCCGCCGCCCAGCGGACGGCTTCGAACACGCCCGTCGTCGAGTCCTCGACGGGGACGACGAAGCACGCCGCGAGCTGACCGAGTGGACGGCCGGCATTCATGAGCGTCGGGGAGTTCGGCAGGAACTCGAGCGAGGACATCATGCGGTCGAAGGTGCGAGCGACCTCGGCGACCTCCACGGCGCTGGCACCGAAGCGAGTCTCGGCGGCGGCGATGTGATCGGCGACCCGGCGGAACAGCTGATCCGGCGTCTCCACGACCACGCCGTTCTCTCGCGCGAGGTAGCGCGCACGCAGCACCGCGAGAGCGTTGTCGGTGAGCGTCGCCGGCACGTTCGCACCGTACGATCCACTGCTCAGTCACGCAACCTCGCCCGCCCGACGCTGGCGTGGATGATCGTTGCGATCGTGCTCGCCTTGCTCGCGCTGGCGATGCGCCTCGCGGTCGCCGCGCCGGCGCGCGAGATCCCGGCGCGGGATCCGGACGATGTCGAGGAGAGCGACGAGCTGTTCGAGGAGCTCGACGAGCTGGTAGATCAGCCGGGAACCGACGAGTGGGGCGAGGATCTCGCAACAGAGACCGAGTGGAGCGATTCCGTCATCGATCGCGACGAGCTGCTCGAGCTCGACGAGGACACGCCGATCGACGACCTGGACGCGCTCGGCGGTGCGGTGCGCGCCGAGTCTCCCGCACGCAGTGCGCCCGTGCGATCACGATCGCCGATCGGACGGTTTGATCTGTCGCTGATCTACCGGCACAGCGATCCCATCAGTCGTGAACGGCGGGACGAGCTATGGCTCGTGGGGACGTGGCGCCGATGAGGGCCGTGGTGTTGATGGTGCTAGCGCTTTCGGCGGCCGCACACGCGCAGCCGATGAGCGAGAGCGATGATGACGACGAGCTTCCGGTCGAGACGCGCACGCGCGTGATCGCCAGTGCGCCGCCGATCGCGACAGTGATCGCAGCGGCGTACCGCGCGGCGGGTCTCGATCGCGATCTCGGACAGGGCTTCGCGCGCCGCGCGCGGCTCGGCGGCCTCGTGCCGTGGGTCACGGTCCGGGCAGGTAGCAGCACGAGCTGGCACGACGACGACCCGGATATTGGCCGGGGCCGGTCCGTCGAAGCGAGGGCGACCTGGCGCCTGGAGCGGCTGGTGTTCGACGGTCGCGAGCTCCAGGTGGCAGCGATGACGGCCGCACGCCGGCGCGAGCGCAGGCGGCTGGCCACGAGGGTCATCAAGACGTACTTCACCTGGAGACGCGCCACGATGGCGGGCTCCCTCGTGCGCGCAGAGGAGGCCGAGGCAGAGCTCGCCGCGCTCACAGATGGGTGGTTTTCTGAGGCGCGCCGCACTGCGTCCGAAAACCGGACAGCTTGTTCAGTACTGTCACCGCTGGGGGCCGCTACCCCGTAGGAAACTTGCCAGGCGTCGACGAGGCGCCCAAGCTTTGACTTCAGTGGGGCGAACCGACCGAGAGCATCCGCGCTACGCCCACGAGGCTGTAGTGACGCTGCGCGTGGCCGGGAAGCTCCACCAGGGCCGCACGACGAACGTTTCGCGTGGGGGCTTCGCTGCCGACATGAACGAGAAGGTTCCGGTCGGCGCCGAGATCGAGGTCGATCTCCAGCTCGTGTTCGATGACGACGCGCAGTCCGAGCCGCTTCGTGTGCCCGCGCGAATCGTGTGGTGCACCGCCGTCGAGGAGATGTTTCAGGTCGGCATCTCGTTCAAGCCGATTCCGGCCGACAGGGCGCAGGTGCTCGCGATGTTCCTGCGCTACCTCGATGACTCGGGTCCGAAGACGAAGCAGCCCAAGGGCGAGCGCTCGATCGACGACCAGTTTCGGTGAGCGCGCCGAGGGCGATCAGCCCGCGGGCTTCGACTTCGCGTCGGCCTGCATGCGCGCCTTCTGGATGTCTTGCATCATGCCGAGCACCAGGCGCGGATCGGTGAACACGTTGAGCTTGGGCGCGAGCGACTTCGCGTAGCGATCGAAGTACAGCAGCTGCTTCGTGATCAGAATGAACTCGTTCGGCATCCGCATCCGGTGGCGGGTGGCGGTGCGCTGGATGCCGGGCAGGAGGTCAGCGTAGTTGACCTCACCGAATGACAGCGTGAGCAGCGGACGGTAGGTCTCGCCGAGGTCGGCGACGAACTCATCGACGTTGAGCTCCGCGGGCGCGCCCGACATCTCGATGATGATCTCGGCGAGCCGTTTGTAGTTTCCGGACGCGAACGCGATCATGTAGTCGGTGACGAGGTAGCGCTCCTTGTCGTTGAACCGACCGACGATGCCGAAGTCGAGGAAGCCGATCGTATCGTCTTCGAGCAGCATGAGGTTTCCCGCATGCACGTCGCCGTGGAAGAACCCGTAGAACACGACG
Organism: Deltaproteobacteria bacterium; assembly: GCA_013813765.1. GTDB lineage: Bacteria > Myxococcota_A > Polyangia > Haliangiales > Haliangiaceae > JABFXX01. Next base: position 22,242 of record JACCRC010000170.1, read on the forward strand.
CACTGGAACCAGGCGCGCAGGCCGTCGACGAGCTTTCCCTCGCCGTCGATGCCCTTGGCCTTGATGTCCTCGAACCGATCGACGCGCAGGCCGTTGAACCGCTCCATCACGAGGATCTTCCGAGTCGTGTACTCGTGGTGCGGAACGGGGCAGCGGATGTGCTTGTGCCCGAGCTCCCGCATGATGTCGTTGAACTTGTCGAGGTTCGCCGCTTCCTTGCGGAAGTCGAGCTCCTCGGTCAGCGTGTTCGTGAAGTCGTCGATGACGCCGACGGGGTTCGCGAGGTCGGCGTTCTTCTTGAAGCGCGCGACGATCTTCGCGAGGAACCGCATGAGCTTCATGTCCGCCATGCAGCGGCCGATGATGCCGGGACGCTGGACCTTGATCACGACGAGCGTGCCGTCGCGCAGCTTTGCGGTGTGGACCTGCGCGATCGACGCGGACGCGAGCTGCTTGGGCTCGATGTCGACGAGGTGCGCGGCCTTCTCGGCTCCGAGCTCCTCGTCGAGCGTGCGCTTCACGTCCTCGAACGCGAACGGCCTCACGCGGTCGAGGACCTTCTGGAACTCCTTGACGTACGCGTCGGGGAACATGCCCGACGACGACGCGATGATCTGGCCGAACTTGATGAACGTCGGACCCATGTCCTCGCACCACATGCGGAACAGGATCGGGCGCGTGAGCCGCTGGTACTTCTCCTTGGGGACGAACAACCGGCGGATCCCGATCCGGTCGGCGACCCACAGCCAGAAGTACTTCCAGCTGTAGATCCAGAACGCCCACACCCGCCTCGGCACTGGCAGCGCCACCGACAGCAAGAAGAGGATGCCGAAGACGGCCAGCAGCGAGTACCAGAACATGCTCCCGGGCATCCTACCATCGGCTCCGCGCTTGGGGCCGTATACTGCGCCCGATGCTGACGTCCGTCACCGCGGGTCCCTACACGGTTCGCGGCGTCTCCGTCGGCGGCGTCTACACATCGATCCACGTGCCCGAGCTGGGTGTGTTGTTCGATACGGGAATTTCTCCTCGGTCGTTCGGCGCGATCGACACGATCCTGCTGTCCCACGGCCACGCCGATCACGTCGGCGCCCTGCCCGCGCTGCTCGGCATCCGCGCGCTTCACGGCAAGACGAAGCCGCCTCGGGTCGTGATGCCAAAGGAGATCGTGGAGGATCTGAGCACCGCGCTCGCCGCGCTCACGAAGCTGCAGCGCTGGCCGCTCGACATCGAAGCACTTGGAATGCTCCCGGGTGAGGAGCTCGCGCTTCGCCCCGACCTTCACGTTCGAGCGGTGCGTACGTTCCACCCGGTGCCCTCGCTCGCGTACTTGCTGGTGCGCAGGGTGGCGAAGCTGCGCCCCGAGCTGCACGGGATGACGGGGCCGGAGATCGCAGCGCGCAAGCGCGCGGGTGAGGACATCACCGACATCGAGGATCGGCTCGAGCTCGCGTACGCGACCGACACGCTGATCTCCGTGCTCGATCACTCTCCGGAGCTGCTCGACGCGCGCGTGCTGATCATGGAGTGCACGTTCCTGGACGAGCGCAAGTCGCTCGAGGCCGCTCGCGCGGGCTGCCACATCCACCTCGACGAGATCATCGAGCGCGCGGACCGTTTCAAGAACGAGCATATCGTGCTGATGCACGTCTCGCAGCTGTACCGGACCGACGAGGTGGCGCACATCCTCGATCGGCGTGTACCTCCGGCGCTACGCAAGCGGATCATCCCATTTGTCCCCGCCGACGGACACTGGCCCGGCTGATGGACGACGACGAGGACCCGGACGACGTCACGGTCGCGCCGATCGGCGACGAGCTCGATCTGCACACGTTCCTGCCGCGCGACTGCGCGGACGTTACGGAGGAGTACGTCCGCGCGGCGGCCGAGGCCGGCAAGACCACGGTGCGTGTGATCCACGGCAAGGGTACGGGCACGCTGCGCCGGATCGTTCACTCGGTGCTCGAGAAGCATCCCGACGTCGCGTCGTTCGCGCTCGCAGATCCTGGGAGCGGCAGCTGGGGCGCAACGATCGTCGAGCTGAAACCCCGCTAAGGCGTTTCCAACCCTGCGGGGTCGGGAACAACGGATCGCCAAGTCCTCGCGCGAGTTGCTCAATGGTTGGGCAACTCGCCCATCGAGATCGGATGGGGTATTCGCGGGTTAGCGAATCATTCTAACGAGCTGGCCACGTTTTGCGCGAGGAAGGCGGTGGCAGGTTTCGTGCTCCTGAGCGGCGTCGATGAAGAGCCTGTTCGCCGCCGTGGTCGCTGTTGTCGTGATGTCGCAAACCGCACCCGCGGAGGCGGCGAACTACGTCTTCCACATGCAGGGTCGCGGCTGGAAGGGCTGGGACAACATGCAGTCGGTGTCGGCCACCGGCTGGACGAACATGTACTTCAACTACGACGGCAGCTCCGCCCTGACGAACTCGACGACGACGAGCGAGATCAACAACGCGTTCATCAACAACTGCAACACGACGGCGAACTCGTGCGTCGTGCTCTGCTACTCCGCCGGCTGCCTGCGCCTCGTCAAGGCGGTGCAGGACCTCCGCGCACAGGGCTACGGGCTGTCGAGCCTGCTGTGGGCAGAAGCCACGGGCTCGGCTGCGGGCGGCACGGGCACGGCAGAGCTCGCCACGAGTGGCGGCACGAAGATCCTCGCGAAGCTGCTCGGCCAGCAGGAGAAGATCGACTTCTCGCTCACCCCGTCGGCCGCGCGCGCGCAGGCGCGCTCGAACTTCGGCAAGACCCTCTATCACGTGTCGGGCAAGAATGACGTCTGCAAGGGCTTCTGGGTCTTCAAGATCTGCGGCAACAACTACGTCGGCTACAACAAGAAGGGCGACGGCGTCGTGCCGTGGCACTCGTCGTTCGGCTGCGCATCCGCGGGCGATGGCACCGACTGTAACTGCGCGAAGTACTCGTATTTCTCGTTCGAGACGCGCGTCTCTGGCGCGCTGTGCACCGGTCAGGACTTCGATCACTTCGGCATGGCGAACTCGGGCTGCCAGATCACGAAGGCCGTGCTCACCGGCAGCGGTTCAGCGGTGCTCGCGTCGTGGAGCGACGCCTCGTCGAACAGCCTTTGCACGACGACGAACGACAGCTGCGACGACCAGTTCGCGACCACCGCGCAGAACTACTCCAAGAAGACCGACCTGACGTCCGTCGCGACCAGCGTCGCGACGTCGTCGTCGAACACGACCCTCTACACCGACAGCCGGTTGATTGCTGGCCCCGCTCGCTACGGCGATGACACCGCCTCCGGATCGGGGTGGCGTTACAGCTGCGGTGGCAAGTGCGGTGGCTCGAACAAGACCAACGGCGTGACTCGCTGCTATTGTGACGCCTCGTGCGTGTCCGCCGGAGATTGCTGCAGCGACTACTCGACGAACGTGTGCACCGGCCGCGGTCTGAGCTCGACCGACTGCTCGGCGAATACGGCGCGCTGTGATGTCGTCAACGCGCCATAAGCTCGCGGTCGCTGGACTACTCGCTGTCGCCGCCGTCGTCATCGTGATGCTGCTCCGCGGCGGCGACGAGAACGCCGCGCCTGCGGCCACGGCTCCGCCGCGCGTCGAGACATACAAGCCGGCGGCGCCTGGGGCGCGGCCCGCGATGGCCGAGGACAAGCCCCTCATCGAGGGCGGCGCGCCGAACCTCGCGATGCTCGAGAAGACGCTCGCCGACTACAAGGCCGTCAGTGTCTATCCGCACTGGTCGCGGCCGCACTCGCCCGAGACGATCGAGAAGCTCGACTGGAACCGCACGGTGGTCTCCGACCTGCCGATGGACGACCGCGACGGCGGCAAGACGATCTATCGGTTCGGGGCGAGCCGCTGGTCGGTGCCCCACGGCGAGGCGTTCGTGTCGTGGATCGAGGTGCTGACTGCCGGCCCTGAGGGCACGCGGATCCCCGCGGTGGTGACGGACGCGCAGCTGATCTCGGTCGAGAGCGGTCGCATCGGGGCGCTCGTCTATCACGATGACGGCAAGGACGGGGACGAGGTCGCGGGCGACCTCCGCTACTCGAATCGCCTCGTGCCATCGCAGTTCCCCAAGCTCGCTGCGAAGGCGCAGCAGGTCCACATCGAGGCGATCGTGGAGGCCGGCGGCGTCAAGAAGCCGATCACGCGCGACTTCGCGTACTCGCCGCGCAAGGTCGCCGAGATCGTCGGCGCGAGCGAGCAGCTGCGCGGCGGCCACCTGGTGGTGACGCTCGATCTCGTGATCGCGGAGAAGGGTCTCTACACGTTCGAGGCGAACGTGATGGCGCGGGACGGAACGCCGATCGTCTACGGCGACAAGAGCTATCCGCTGGAGCCCGGCAAGCGCACCGCGGAGCTCGTGATGTTCGGGCGCGCGCTCCACGAGAAGGGTGTGGATGGCCCGTACGTCGTGCAGGACATCCGCGGCATCCGCCGATTCGTCGACACCGACGAGCAGAACTTCTTCTTCGTCTACGGCAAGACACTGACGACGCGTGGCTACAAGCACACCGACTTCTCGGACGCCGAGTGGGACGAGCCCGAGCGGCGCGACACGATCGCGAACTTCGAGCGCCTGATCCAGGACACCAAGGACGGCACGATTGGTGGACCGGAGCATGACGACGAGCACGCGAAGCCCGAGGTCAAACCCGGCAACGATCCGATTACCCCGCCGGTGATGCCGACAAAGCCGAACCAGCCGCCCCGTTAACGGCCGATCGTCGCGATCAACAGCACCGCGATCTCGCCGACCGCCGCGGCGACCGCGACGATCGCCGGCGTCAATCCACCATCGCGGCGCTGGCTCACGAGCCCGAGCCCGAACACGCAGACGGCGACGAGCGCCATCGCGACGAGGCCGAGCTTGCCCATCGCGACCACCGCGAGCGCGAGCACGCCGCCGCTGATCGCCGCGATCAACCATGCAGGAGCCGGCGTCGCGACGAGCGAGCGCTGCGTCTCGTCGACCCCGATCGGATCGCCGATCGCCTGGAGGAACACCGCGGCCCACCGTCCGATCACCGCGGTGGCGAGGAACAGCCACAGCCACTGCGAGGGCGGCACCACGAGCACCGCGCCTGCGCGGATGAGCGTGAGGAACACGAGCGTCATCACCGACGCGACGCCGGGCGATCGGCCCATGCCCTGCCATCGATCGATGCTCTCGGACAGGCCGCGCTCGACCAGCGCCGCGGAACCGAGTGTCAGCATCGCGAGGCCGACGATCGCAGCGATCGGCGATGGAATACCTGCCGCGAGGAACAGCCGCGCCACGACCCACGCCGCGAGACCGACGGGCGCGCCGAGCGCGACGATCCAGCCGGCGCTGCGCGCCTCGTCACCTACCTCGGTGGGCCAGCGCCACGGCGTGGAGTGCACGAGTGCGACGGCGCCGCCGTAGAGCGGGCCGAGCCGGCGCTGCCAGTCCTCGCGCGTGGACACGCTCCGAGTATACCCGCTAGTCCTCGCAGAACTCGTCGTTGCCGCGCGGGAACCGGTACATGAGCGCGTAGCACATCTCTGTCGTCGAGCTCTCGCCGTAGCCGACCGTGGTCGACCCGGGGTTGTGCCACGTGCATTCGTTCGTGATCGTGTCGCCGACGTTCAGCTGGATCGGAGCGAACGCCAGCACGGTCTGGTGGTCGAACGAGTAAGGCGCATCGTTCAGCACGCGCGGCTGGCCACCGACGGAGAGCGTGGTCTTCATGTGCGTGCCGAGCTGGTGCATGTGCGGGATCATCGCGAACACCTTGTACGGCGTCTTCACGGTGCACGTGCCGGACTTCGTCGTCGACTTCATCGGCTCGAGCGCCAGGTCCTCCGGGCCGGGGAGGAACATGTCGACCTCCTCGGTGACCGACGCGGCCTCGACGGGAAGGAACTCGATGCCCGACGTTCCGGTGAGCATCTGATCCGAAGGGTTGAAGATGTGGAGCTGCAAACCGATGAGCGTGCCCGCCGGGATGCGCATGCCGGTCCCGGGCGGGAACATCAGCTCGTTCGTGCCGACGCCCGACGCGTAGATGATGTTCGTGCCGCTCGCTCCCTTGAACAGCAAGGTGTGGTGCGTGCCAGAGGGTGCGATCGGACGAATGCCGCCGATCACGATGTCCTCGCTGATCGTCTCCACCTGGAGGTTCGAGGTGTCCTCGCCGCCGGGCGGAAGCGTCCAGCCCTTCGTGACGAGCGGCTGCCAGCCGCCTGGTGTGCCAGGTGCGTCGGGATTCGCCTCGCCGCTCCCTCCTCCATCACAGGCGACGAGTATCGACGCGAGCGAACACAGTGCCAGCGAGATCCTCATCGCCGGCGAAGCTAACACCGGCGGATTCAGGAGCGGTGAATAACTTCGTCGTCGTCCGTGAGTGCCGCGGCCGTCAGCGCATCCTGCAGTGCGTCGAACCGCTGGAACCGCACGACTCGACCGGCCCGCACCGTGAACGCCGACGCGAGGATCCGCTCGCTCGCACCGAGCGCGTCAGGCAGGTACCAGCGGCCGAGCTGCTCGACGACAACCATGCCTCCGCGCCCGCAAAACCAGCGCAGCGCATCCGCCGAGAATCCAGCACGCGCCGCCCAGTGCAGCAGCATCTCGTGACCGCGCCCTGCCCCGCGCGGCCCGACCATCTCCACGTCGTGCGCCGACAGGGCAGCGAGCTGGTCGAGGTCGCGGGCGTTCACCGCGGACTGCCAGCTCTCGACGACCGCCAGAGGCAGGAGGGTCATGTGTGTACGCGAACAACTAGAACGTTCGCTCATTAACAACAACCACGTTTCACCGATCCGATCTCACAGGTGGCGAAGGCTGCGGTCAGAAGGCAGCGTCCGCGAGCTCGCGTGGCTCTCGCGTGACGGGACGATGACGAGTAACCGCGTTCACTGCTACGTTCTCGCCGATGTCGGGTACCGCCAAGGCCAGCTATGACCTCGTGCTCCTCCCCGGCGATGGCATCGGTGCGGAGGTGATGGCGGAGGCGAGGGCGCTGATCGACATCGTCTCGACGGGAACGGGCGTCTCGTTCCGGCTCGACGAGCTTCCATGCGGCGGGAAGTTCTTCCTCGAGCACGGCACGCGCGACTGGCCGGAGGGCGCGGAGGAGAGATGCGCCGCCGCCGATGCGGTGCTGCTGGGCGCGGTTGGCTGGAACGGCCCCGACGGTGCGCCGGTCAACATGCCCGACGGCAAGGGTGGCTGGAAGATGGCCGGGTGGTCGCCGGTGATCGGCAACCGCGTGAAGCTCGACCTCTACGCGAACATTCGTCCGGTGCGCTGCCTCCCCGGTACGAAGCACGGGCTGTCGGGGAAGTTCCGCGAGGTGTGGTCGCCCGAAACCGTGGACATGGTGATCATCCGCGAGAACACCGAAGGGCTGTACTCGGGAATCGCCGAGCGCACCGAGGACCGTGCGACCGACCTTCGCGTGATCACCCGCCGCGCGTCGGAGCGCGTGATCAAGAAGGCGTTCGAGCTGTCCCGCCGCCGTGCGAAGGGCACGCCCGTCGACGGCAAGCTGCGCGTCACCTGCATCGTCAAGCACAACGTGCTCACCGGATGCCGGCTGTTCCTCGACGTGTTCCGCGAGGTCGCGCAAGGGTTTCCCGATGTGGAGCCCGACATCGCGATCGTCGATTCGTTCGCGATGTTCGTCCTGACCCAGCCCGAGCGTTATGACGTCTGCGTCACCACGAACATGTTCGGCGATATCCTCACCGACCTCGCCAGCGTCCTGCAGGGCGGCATGGGGATGGCGGTCGGCTGCAACGTCGGCGACGACCACGCGATGTTCGAGCCGATCC
>JACCRC010000203.1 GCA_013813765.1 Deltaproteobacteria bacterium
GATCACGGCCGTGCCCTCCACGGTGATCGAGCGTCGCGCCGGCGGTTCCGTACCGGTGAGCGAGACGATGACCAGCTCGCGCTTGCTCGGATCGTAGCCAGGCGGCGGACGCTGGTCCACGCGCAAGGCGGGCCCGTTGAGCAAGAGGGCGACGCGCGCCCCATCGGGAAACCACGCAACGCCGCCGAGGCGTTTCGTGCTGGGTGCAAACGGTTGGAGGGCGGCTTCGATCGCGAACGCCTTGCTGGCCAGGTCGATGGTCCCGAGGCCGACGCGCAGGCGCTTTCCATCGTCGACCCAGACCGAGCCGCCGACAAACCCCACATTGTCGAAGCCGATGGTCGTAGGGGTGTCGCCGGTCCACCACGTCGCGCCAGTAAAATGGAGCGAGAGCACAGGCGCCGACGCTGCGCCGCCGGCGAGCGCACCTCCTCCACCGCCCTTCAACGTCCTGAACGGGCCGAGAGGAGCGGGCTTGGTGGTCGGCGTCGTCGGTTGGGGCGTTTTCATCGGGGGATCCGAGCTGCCGCTGGAGCAACTCGCGAGCAGCGCGAGCGAGGCGGCACGTAGGAGACGAGGGAGAGCCACGGGCTACGCCTGCTTCAGATAATGCGTGCTCACGAAGCCCACCTTGCCGTCGAAGTCGATCATGGACCAATGTCCGTTCCGTGTCGATCCGGCGACCCGGACGGCGGCGTCTTTCTTCAGGGTTCCGATCACATGCGAGCTGGTGGTCGCTCTCTCGCGGACGTTGAGGACGTGCGCGGTGACCTTCGCCTTGTGTGGGTTCACGTCGATGTGGGACTCGTTCTTTCCGTCGTGATTCAGGTCGGCGTTGCCGTCGATCGTGACGCCGGGCGCCGGCGGCGCCTTGTCGGAGAGCCCGATGCGCTCGAGGATGAGTCCTTCCCCGTTGGGGAACAGCGTTCCGACGTTCAGCGCCGCCGGGAACGCGCGCGACGCCGTCCCGCCTGCTGCTTTGATCAGGAATTCGCGGACGTGGGACGGGACCGAGCCGTCGCCATCGGCGATCGTCAGCGCTAGCAGCATCTGCGCCTGCGTCGGCGCCGCCGAGATCGGGAGCAGTGTCGCCAGGTGCGGATCGAGGATCTTACGACTGAGCTGGATCTTGAACTGCTCGACGGTCATCCCCGACGCGCCGAGCTTCGCCATGAAGTTCGCCCCCTGACCCGGATCGAACTTCATCCAGGATTGGTAGTAGTTCGCGTCGGCGTTGTCACCGTAGCCGACCGCGAGTAGCGCCGGGAAGATCTTCGCGGCCTCGGGTTTCTTGACCGCGTCGGCCAGCCGTTGCGCCGGCGTGTCGGCGTATGCCTCCCCCCAGTGCTTTATGCGATGGAGGAGATCCGCGAGCATCGCGACGTCGACGTTGTGCCCCGCACCCTTGTGAAGAGCGAGCTCGAAGGCGACCCGGACGCAGCCCTCTCCCTGACTCGTGGCCCCGGCGAGTACCTTGACCCGCTTCTCCATCTCGGCCGTCGTCGATGCGATGCCGATCTTTTCATCCGCACAGCACTCGAGCGCTGCACGCAGCACGCCCTCGGGTTCGGTACCCGTTCTCACGTATCCGAGCTTCGTGCCACCGATGTCCGGATCCGAGGTGTCGCTGAGCTGCGCCTTGCCGGTGGCCGGGTCTAGGTTGAACGTGCTGAACACCGTCGATGCGTTCGCCGCGTGCATCTCCACGCTCGTGCCCGTAGCGACCATGCGCGACTTCACGTAGTCCGCGAGGTTCGGGTGCGCCTTGATGTTCGCGCGCAGGCGCCTCTCGATCGCCGCGGCGGATCCCGTCAGCTTCGACTTCGACGGATCGATGTCGTGGGAGTTGATGAGACAGCCGGCGAACACGAGGTGTCCCGCCGAGATTGGCGTCGCGATAGCGGAACGCCAGCGTGATCGGAGAGTTGAACTGGATGGCATCCGGGCCGAGCTGGTAGACCTTGCCGACCACGCGCGACAGTGACGTGCCGACGGCTTCAGCGGTGATCACCACATCGGAGCTCACGGCTCCGGATGGAGCCGTTAGTGTGATCTCGCCGCCGGCGAGCTCGAGCGTTCCGCCGCTCGGCCCGAGCGTGCCTGAGGTTTCCTCCCCTTCTCCGTTCGGAGCTTTGCCTTCGGGACAGCCCGCGAGTACCAGTGACAGCAACACCCACTCGCGAGACATCTCCCCAACGTAACTGAGATCCGGTGGTGGCGTCTACTCAGGTTAGTTCCAATGCCGCTCACTTAGCGCGGCTCCTCGACGACGATTTCGTCGGAACTTTGCCAGCGTAGTTGCTCATCTCGATCTTCACGGCCCGGGGAAAGACACGTTCGGGGAGTCGCAGGGGCATGACGAAGTTCCGTATCCGGTCGGCCACTGTGGCGAGACGTCTCGGAATAGTGCGGCCGGGCCGCTTGTAGAGATCTTCGATCGCCGAGCGACTCGCGTGCGCTATAGTCAGCGCGCTGTGACGATGCTCTGCCGCGCTTGCCTGTTCCCGCGCCCTAGCTGGGGGAGTCCCCGGCTGCGGCGATCGTAGGCGTTCGCGTCTCCGTCCGTATCCGAGGCACTCCCCGTCATAGCGGCGAGTGAGGAGTGCCTCGTTGGGTGCTCCGTGATTCCGTTCACCTCGAACCGATGGAGCACCCCATGCGGATCTCTCAACTCTTCGGCCAGCGCCTTCGCGACAAGGCGTGCCACGCAGACTCGATCAGCCACTCTCTTCTTCTTCGTGCGGGCTACATCCGCCAGCACGCGACTGGCCTGTATTCCTACCTGACCCTCGGCCTCAAATCGCTGCGCAAGATCGAGCGCATCGTGCGCGAGGAGATGGACGGAACTGGGGCGCAGGAGATCCTGCTGACCATGGTCCAGTCCGCCGATGCCTGGAAAGCCAGCGGGCGTTACCACGCGATCGACGAGACGCTGGTTCGCTTCGCTGACCGGCGCGGCCACGACATGGTCCTCGGCATGACCCACGAGGAGATCGTCGCGCAGCTCGCAGCGACCGAGATTCGCTCATCGTGGTCTATCAGATCCAGACGAAGTTTCGCGACGAGGCCCGGGCGCGCGGCGGCCTGCTTCGAACACGCGAGTTCCTCATGAAAGACGCGTACTCGCTGCACCTCGATCAGGCGGGCCTCGAGGAGGCGTACCAAACACAGACGCACGCCTATCACCGGATCTACCGACGGCTCGGCCTCACCGACGTCCACCAGGTACGCTCGGCCACCGGCGACATGGGAGGCACACTCGCGCACGAGTTCATGGCGCTCCTCGACGTGGGCGAGGACACGGTCGCGTTCTGTCGGGGATGGAACACCGCCGTCAACATCGAGGTGCTCGAGCAGGCCGTCTCCTGCGCGACCTGTGGTGGCGCGCTCGATCACCGGCGAGCGGTCGAGGTCGGCAACATCTTCCAGCTCGGCACGAAGTACAGCGAAGCCCTGAACGCGTTCGCCATGGATCGGAGCAACGTACGGAGGGCGCTGGTCATGGGTTCGTACGGCCTCGGCGTCAGCCGCTTGCTGGCTGTCCTCATCGAGCAACAACACGACGCCGCCGGCATCGCGCTCACGGCAGCCTCGGCCGCCGTGGACGCGCACGTCGTCCAGATCGGTGGAGGAGACAGCCGCGCCGCGCGAGTCGCCGCCGAGATCTACGCCGGCCTTCGAGCACGCGGACTCGACGTGCTCCTCGATGACCGAGACGCACGGGCGGGCGAGAAGTTCACGGACGCGGATCTGATCGGCGCCACGCTGCGCGTGACCGTCGGCTCGCGCGCGGAGCGAGACGGAACGGTCGAGATCCGCGAGCGCCGGACCGGAGCCGTGCACGAGGTCGGAGTGACCGATGCAGCCCTGGCGGTCGTGCGACTGCACCAGGACATCTTGCGAAGGGAGGCGGCGGTCAACTGATCCCAGTCCGAGCAGCCGACGAAGGCATGCGTCGTGAGTGGCCCGCTCCGACGCTGGGCTATGCTCGCTCCGTGCCTCGGCATGAACTTGTCGGACTGTCCTATCGCCGGCATCACGTGCTGACGGTGGATCATGCCCGGTGGGACATCCAGGCGGAGTGTCAGCTCCGTGGGAAGGCAGCGCCGCCGACCCCGGACCACCGGATCCGGTTCACGCTCGAGCTCTCGTCGCTCCACGCGGATTGGCAGACCGCGATCGCCCGCGCTCGAAGGCTCGAACCTGCGTTGATCGATGGGATCCCCGCTCGCATCGAGCTGCAAACCGTCGAGCTGCATTTCTCGACGTACGTCGAACAGACGGAGCCTCATGGAGACGCCATTTTCGTCGCGATCGTAGACAAGCCGGCTCCGTTTCCGCGCACGCTCGACGATCCTGAGTTCGTGAAAGCACTCGCACAGGCAGGCAATCTGGCGGGCAACCTCCTTATACAGGCGGACGAGATCGAGGTGAGCGAGCGCTATTGGATCTTCCCGATTCAGAACATTGGCGCCAACGGAGTCATCGTCGATCGATCCAACGGACGCGCGTTCATGACCGCCGGCTCGATGGCGCGGTCCACGTGGATCTGGGCGTACGAGCATCGGCTCCTGGAAGAGCCATCCGGCGATGTCGTTATCGAGCAGATTTCGGATCCGGATCGTGCGTTCGCAGCGCTTCGTAGGTTCGCTCGTATCCGCCGCGAGGATCTTGCGACGCTTCCACTCGTCCTTCACGGCTGCGCGAGTTGGATGGCGGCTGCCGAACTGAAGGAGGCGGAGACTGCGCTCCGCTGGCGCGTTGCACCACGAGTTGGGTGACGAAGGACGGCACGCGTGTGCATTCGGCTCCGCCGCGTCGAGGCGCAACTTGGAAATCGAGCGCTTGCAGCTTCACCGTAGGGCAGCCAGACGAGGGCAATTTGTTGCAGGGCTCCTCGGTGGTATTTTGCTCGGCGCGGCGTCGTTGTGGATCTCCGGCGGTATGAAGAGCTACGGCTATGCGCCCTTGGTCTGCAGTGGCGTGATGGCCGCGCGGCTCGGCATCAAGGCACGACGCAACCGGACTAGCGTCGATCGGCAACTCGCGAGCGCGCTCGGGATCGGACCGGTGCCTGTCGCACGCGTCGTAGAATGAGGAGCGTGCCTGTCAGGGGGCTGACAGCGTCGTCTTTGCACGATCTTTACAGAGAGAGCTGTGGCCCGCACGCCGCGGCTTTGCACGACTTCGGTAGAGTTCCGGCCCAACCGGGATGTACATCATCATTGTCGGCGCCGGCGAAGTCGGCAGCTATCTCGGCAGGATCTTGGTCGAGGAGGGCCATAACGTCGCGGTGATCGAGAACGATGAGAAACTCGCTCGCGATCTGGATGGCGAGCTCGACGCGCTGGTGGTCCAGGGCAGCGGCATCAGCCACGCCAACCTCCAGCGTGCAGGCATCATGCAGGCGGATCTCCTGCTCGCCGTGACCGCCGGAGACGAGATCAACCTCATCACGTGCATGACCGCGGTCCGGCTCAAGAAGAACATCCGCACAGTCGCTCGGGTCCGGGAGGCCGCGTACCTCGCTGGCGAGGGAACATTGAGCGCCAGGGATCTCGGCCTGGATCTGCTGGTCGGGCCGGAGCGCGCGGTTGCTCGGGAGGTGGTGGAACTGCTGAGCTACGAGGGCGCCGGGAACGTTCACTACATGGCGAACGGCCGGATCGTCCTGCTGGAATTGCCGCTCACGTCCGACTCGCCGCTCGCTCACGAGTCGCTCGCCGAGCTACGCGACGTGTTCCCGACGCCATCTCTCGTAGCTGCGATCAGCGGGGCGCGAGGCGTCCGGATCCCACGCGGCAGTGACCGCCTTGGCGTCGACGATCGCGCGTACATCCTGACGCTGCCGAAGAACATCAACGAATTCTGGATTCTCTCGGGTAAGCCTTGGCATCACGTTCGACACGTCCTCATCATCGGCTGCGGGCAAATCGGGTTTCACCTCGCTACCGAGCTCGAGTCGCGCGGCCTGTATCCCACGATCATCGAGGTGAACGAGCAACGCGCCGAATGGGTCGCCAAGCGCCTGACCAACTCGATCGTGCTCCATGGTGATGCAAGCGAACCCGAGATGCTGCGCGAACAACTCGAGGAACGCGCGGACGCGGTCGTGGTTCTGCTCGAGGACGACGAGAAGGCGCTGCTCATTGGCTTGTTCGCCCGCCACCTCGGCGCCAAGAAGGTCATCGTACGTTCGGACAAGCCGGCCTACGCTCCGATCGCGCACCGGCTCGGCATCGACGCGCTCATCAGTCCGAAACGCGCAGTCGCGGATCAGATCCTGCGCTTCGTTCGACAGGGCCGCATCGAATCGGCGCACATGCTGGGTGACCACGAGGTCGAGATCCTCGAGCTGCGTGTGCCCGCCGAACCACGGAATCCTGCGCTCATTACGCGCCCGCTCCGTGATCTGGACATTCCAGAGGGTGCCCTGTTTGGAGCGGTCCTCCGAGGCGAGCAGGTGATCATCCCAGATGGTGAGGCTCGACTTCAGCCCAACGATGACGTGTTCATGATCTGCACCACCGAGGCGATCGGCGGCGTCGAGCGCCTCCTGTCCTGAACCATGCGCGCAGGCGTCATCCAACGAATTGTCGGCCGCATGCTCTGGTTCGCTGCCGGTGCTCAGATCATGCCGCTCCTGGTCGGGCTCATCAGCAGTGACGGCGCGTGGTGGGCCTTCGCGCCGCCAGGTGCATGCGCTGTACTCGCAGCAGCTGGGTTCGTCAGGCTCCCCGCAGCGATGACCACGCCCCTCGATTCGCTGCGCAGGCGAGAGGGCTTTCTCGCGGTCGTCCTCGGGTGGCTGATCATCGTGTTCATCACGGCAGTCTCGTACCGGCTGAGCGGTGCATTCGAGAGCTTCGCCGAGTGCTTCTTCGAATCGATGTCGGGTTACACCACAATGGGCGCGACAGTTGCGAACGACATCGAGGCGCTGCCGACCTCGGTCTTGTTCATGCGCTCACAGTCGCACTGGATCGGCGGCATGGGGATCATCGTCCTCACGGTCGCGATCCTTCCGGAGCTCGCGGTCGGTGGCATGCAGCTTTTCGCGGCCGAATCGACCGGTCTGGACGCCGAGAAGCTTGCGCCTCGGATCTCTGCGACCGCGCGACGGCTCTGGGTGATCTACGTCGGCATCACGCTCGCGGAGACGTTGCTCCTCGTCGTGGCCGGAATGAGCGTCTTCGATGCGGTGAATCATGCGATGTCCACGATCGCGACCGGCGGGTTCTCGACGAAGAACGCATCGATCGCGGCATACGACAGCCTTGCGATCGAGCTGATCGTCCTGGTCTTCATGTTCTTCGCCGGCATCAGCTTCACGTTGCAATTTCGCGTTTTCGTTAATCGCAACGCGCGCCCGCTGCTCAAGAATCCGGAGGTCCGCCTCTACACAGCTCTGACGCTCGGCGCGATCGTTCTACTCACGATCGACACGCTCGCCCGCGGCCCCTTCGATAATCTGTTCGTAGCGCTGCGGCAGGCAAGCTTCCAGGCCGTCGCGATCATCACGACCACCGGCTTCGGAACTGCAGACTTTGACCTGTGGCCGGAGTTGAGCCGGCTCGTTCTTGTTCTGTTGATGTTCGTCGGCGGCTGCGCAGGCTCGACCGCCGGGGGCTTCAAGGTCGTGCGGTTCTACGTCGTGATGGAGTACGCGTTCGTTCAGCTAAGGCGCCTGGTTCGGCCTCGCCTCGTCCAACCACTCCAGCTCGGTGAGCGCAGCATCTCTCGTGAGACCACGGAAGCCATCCTCGGATTCTTCCTCTTGTACTTCATCGTGCTCGTGGCGTGCAGCTTGGCGATGACAGCGCTCGGACTGGATATCGTCAGCGGAACGACCGCATCCATCAGCGCGCTCAATTCGATCGGGCCAGGGCTAGGCAGTGTCGGTGCCGCAGAAAATTTCGATGCGGTTCCTGAGGCCGGCCTCTACGTCCTATCGTTCGCGATGCTGCTCGGCCGACTCGAGATCTACACCGTGCTCGTTCTGTTCACGCGTCACTTTTGGCGGCGTGGCTGATCGTCTGCACTCTCGACCTCAGACGTCACGGAGGCGATAGCCGACGCCTGCTTCAGTTGTTAGCCACCGAGGCCGAGCAGGGTCCGTCTCAATCTTGCGACGGAGCGCTGACATGTGAACTCGCAGGTACTCGCCATGATGCGCGTTCTGCGGCCCCCACACCTCGTGCAGCAACTGCCGGTGCGTGAGCACCTTGCCTGCGTGACGCGCGAGAAACGCGAGCAACCGGAACTCGATCGGCGTCAGGTGCACGATGTTGGCATCGACCGACACCTCGTGCCGCGAGTGATCAATGCGGATCGGCCCGACCGCGACTACCGGATCTTCCGCAGCACCATGGCCTCGCGCATGTCGCAGCGCGACTCGAATCCGCGCGAGCAGCTCGCTCGCTCCAAAGGGCTTGGTCAGGTAGTCGTCGGCGCCCGCATCAAGCGCCAAGACTTTGTCGTCCTCGCGATCACGTGCCGAGAGCACGATGATAGGTGTCTTCGACCGCTCACGAAGTCGCCGCAGTAACTCCATACCGTCGCCATCCGGTAGTCCCAGATCGAGCAGGATCGCAGCAGGTGGCGTCCCCGTGACGAGCGGCTCTGCTTCTCGTATGGAGCCAGCTTCCAGGACACGAAACCCGTTTGCACTGAGCGCCGTGCGCAGAAAACGTCGCATCGGCAACTCGTCTTCGACGATCAGGACCATTTCGTTCATGAGGCCGCCAGGTGTTCTGCCACGGGTGCCGGACCTGCTGCGACACCGACGCGGAACGTTGCTCCACCTCCAATGCGTTGCTCGGCCTCGATCCGCCCGCCGTGGGCGAGAGCGATTCCTCGGCAAACGGCAAGGCCCAGTCCGGCGCCTGCCGTGCGAACACCGGGGCCACGAACGAACTTCTCGAACAGCTGATCGTGTGGACCTGGTGGCAAGCCTGGACCTCGATCGGAAACCTCGATGATGGCCTCGTTCCCTTCGGCTCGAACGCGAACCTCGATGGGTGTGCCGGCTGGCGTGTGCTTGGCGGCATTCTCGACAAGGTTGATGACGATTTGTTCGAAGAGCACAGGCTCGACACGCGCGCCAACGTCGGGGTCGACGGCAACAGCGACAGGGTGGGATCCTAGAAGCGAATCGCAACGTCCGAGTGCGGACCCGATGATCTCCTCGAGAGGCACCCAGTCTCGACGTAACGCTGCACCGCTCTCGACGCGCGTGATTGCGAGCAGGTTATAGAGAATCGAACCGAGCCGCTCCGCCTCGTCCACGATCGTGTCCAGCGATTCGACCTGATCTGCAGTGAGGTTCGATGCGGAGTCTCGCAGCGCGCTAGCCGTGCCCGAGATGATCGCCAGAGGTGTACGCAGGTCGTGCGAGACCGTGGACAAGAGCGAGCTGCGAACCTCTTCGGTCTGCGCCCGCAACGCCGCATCATGAGCTTCGCGCCCGAGGCGAAGCCTTGCGATGGCGACGCCTGCTTGACGCGCAATCGCCTCCAGCAGCGTTCGCGCGTCGAAGTCGATCCGTCGCCGTGCGCGATCGAGCTGCACCGCCACCACACCCGCAGACTGCTCACCGTCCCAGAGCGGAACCGCGAGGAGCCGGGCATCAGGTTGCATTTCCGTACCACGACCAGCGGCACGACGATGACGGTGCGCCCACAAGGCGACAGCCATCTCCTGTTCCGCGAGGGGTGCGAGGCCAGCAACGGCCTCGAGCTCCCCATCGTGGCGCGAGACCAGTACCGACGCTGGGGCCCGTAACGCGTCCTCGATCTGAGCGACGACGGCAGCGGCCACGTCCGCCGTGCTGCGTGCTGCGGCCGCGTGCCCTGTAAACGAAAGCAGAGCCGACGTACGTCGCTCGCGCAAGCGGCTCGCTTCCTCGGCATGGCGCATGCGTGCCACCAAGGTTCCCGTTGCAGTGCCGACGGTGAACATCACAGCGAACGTGATCAGGTGATCGAGATCCGCGACCGCCAACGTGTAGAGCGGCGGCACGAAGAAGAAGTTGTACGCCGCGACCGAGAGCGCCGCCGCGAGAACTCCCGGCGCGCGACCGCCCAGCGCGGCGACAATGATCGCAGCGAGGTACAGCATCGCCTGATCCGTCAGCGAGACGTGGGCGAGCAGCCCGATGCCGGTGGCGAACAAGATCGCGAAGACGGCACGTGCATACGCGACGAAGCCCGTGGCTGCGCCGCGCTCGATGACTCGAGGCAAGACCTCCTCGCTGGGAGCGATGACATGGAGCTCCATCGGCCCCGAATCACGCACGAGCGCGTCGATCAGACTCCCATGCAGTCGATCGCGCCATCGAGAATGCGTTGGCTTGCCCGCCACGATACGTGTTGCGCTGTGCTCGCGCGCGAACTCCAGTACTGCCTCCGCCACCGATGAGCCGAGGACATACGCGACCTCAGCGCCCAGCGATTCCGCGAGCCCAAGGTGATTCTCGACGCGATCTCGATCGACCTGGGAGAGCGGCGCCGCTGCATTCAGCGCGACGTGTACCGCATGCCACCTGGCGCCCAAGCTCTCTGCAAGTCGTCTGGACGCGTGAACGAGACGCTCGGAGCCTGGACTCGGCCCAACGCAAACCACCACGCACTCGTGCGCGGGGCCCTCGATGGCGGCGGTCGGGTCGATGTCGTTCACGAGGTGCAGGCTACCTCACGGCAAGCTCGCGTTCGCGGCCGGGTGAGCTTGACACGCCTATGGGCACGGTCAGGATGACCGAATGCGCGCCGCCGACACCCCGACGACATCTCCGCTTGCGGGAGAGCTTCTTCGGCAGTTCGGCAGCCCGCTCTACGTCTACGACGCCGACGTCGTGCGCGCGATGTATGCGCGGTTCGTCGGCGCGTTCGACTACCAGCCGCTGCACATCCACTACGCGATCGTGTGCAACAAGAACCGCTACCTCGTGCGCCTGCTCGCGGGCCTCGGCGCGGGGATCCATGCGAACACGCCGGGCGACGCGTTCGCCGCCCTCGCGGCGGGTGTGCCCGCGGATCGCATCGTGTACAGCGGGACGAACCTCGACGAGCAGGACTTCCGATTCTTGCTCGATCGCGGGATCCGCATGAACCTCGATTCGCTCGATCAGCTGCGCGATCGTGCGCGGCTCGGGCGCGCAACGGATCGCACCGACATCGGCATGCGGTTCTTGATCGACGACGAGGATCGTCCCAACCGGATCGGCATCACCCGCGGCGAGCTGCCCGAGGCGATCGCGATCGCGAATGCGGCGGAGCTGCGAATCACCGGACTGCACATGTACGCGGGCACGAACACGCGGCGCGCCGGTCGGTTCGTCGAGTGTATGGAGCGCCTCGTCGAGGCCGCGACCCAGCTGCCCGATCTCGCGTGGATCGATATCGGTGGCGGCTTCGGTGTCGCCTACGACGATGACGAGCCCGAGCTCGAGCTCGAGCAGCTCGGCCGCGAGGTCTCGGCGAGGATGCGGACACTCTCGGAGGCACGCGGACCGATCGAGCTGATCGTCGAGCCTGGCCGCTACCTCGTCGGCACGGCGGGCAGCCTGCTGACCACCGTGGTCTCGGTCAAGTCACACGGCGGTCGCCGCTACATCGGCGTCGACACCACCGTCGGTAACATTGTCGTGCCGAGCGTCTATCACACGCGCCATCGGATCGAGCTCGTTGCCGAGGCGGCGCCGGTCCTCGATGCACCGACGGACGTGTGCGGCAACACCACGCACTCGCGCGACTATCTGGGACGCAACGTGCGCTTGCCCGCGGTCGTGCCCGGCGACGTCCTGCGCCTGCGCGACGTCGGCGCCTACGGCTACGCGATGTCGAGTCACTTCCTCAATCGCCCGCGCCCGGCCGAGGTCGTGGTCGATGGTGCCGGCGTGCACCTCACGACGCGGCGCGAGACGTTCGCGGACCTCGTCGCGACCCAGGTCGACGCGCAGGGGGATCGATGAGCGGAATCTGCGGCTGGGTCGGTGACGCCGACGACAAGGACACGCTGGAACGGATGCTCGGCGCGATCGACTACCGCGGCGACACCTCGGTGCGCGAGGACCTGCGCGGCGCGACACTCGGCTATCGGTGGTGGGCCGGCCGTCCCGGCAAGTCTTCCGGCGTCGCGCGGGATGGAGTCCGCGCCGCCGTGTGCGCCGGCACGTTCGCGCCACCGGTCGAGTCCCCTGCCCGCTCGATCCTCGAACGCACCGCGCGCGAGCCCGCCGCGCTCGACGATGCGGATGGCGCGTTCGCATTCGCGGTCTACAACGAGGAGACCCGCGAGCTCGTGCTCGGCCGCGACCCGTTCGGCGTGCGGTCGCTGTACTACGTCGAGCACGCAGGCCGGTTCTACTTCGCGACCGAGCTCAAGCAGCTGCTCGCGATCCCGACGCTGCCGGTCGAGATCGATCCGGCCGCGGTCCACAAGTACCTGACGTTCTCGTTCGTCCCGGGCGAAGCCGTCCCGGTGAAGGGCATCAAGCGCGTGCTACCTGGTCACCTGCTGCGCTACCGCGCGGGCGCGATCACGACGCAGCCGTACTTCACGCTCACCGAGTCGATCGACGAGGAGCTTCGCGACGTCAAGACGGCGGTGCGGCGCGTCCGCGAGCTCGGCAAGCAAGCCGTCGGCCGCCGACTCAACGGTGAGTCCGAGGTTGGCCTGTTCCTGTCGGGCGGCATCGACTCGTCCGTCGTCGCGCTGTGGTTGCGTTCCCTCGATGCCAAGGTGCGGGCGTTCAGCCTCGACTTCGGCGATCGCAGCGTCGAGCGCGAGCAAGCGACCGAGGTCGCGAAGCTGCTCGAGATTCCGCTCGAGCTCGTGAAGGTCTCGGGCCCCGACATCGAAGCGGTGTTCTGGGATGTCGTCGCGAAGCTCGATCTCCCGTTCGGCGACGCGGTCACCGCACCGCAGTACCTGCTCGCGAAGACCGCCCGCGCGGCCGGCGTCACCGCCGTGTTCAACGGCGAGGGCGGCGATCAGCTGTTCGGCGGCTGGACGAGCAAGCCGATGATCGCGGCCGAGATGTACGGCCACCTCTACGAGCACCAGGAGACCGAGAGCCGCGAGGAGACGTACCTCCACTCGTATCATCGGTTCTACGGTCTCGAGGACGAGCTCTACACCGAGCGGTTCCACGCCGAGGTCGGTGGCCCGGGGCAGCGCCGCGCGTATCTCACGCCGTACCTCGGCTCGGCCAGCGAGGGCGCCTTCCTCAACCGCGTTCGTCTCGCTGACATCTCGCTCAAGGGCTCGCAGAACATCCTGCCGCGCGCGGAGCGGATGACGAATGCGTTCGGTCTCGACGTGCGGGTACCACTGTTCGATCGCAAGCTCGCCGAGGTCTCGTTCAAGCTGCCCCCCGAGCTCAAGCTCCACGGTGCGTGCGAGAAGTACGTGCTCAAGCTCGCGGTCCAGAAGCGGCTGCCCGAGGACATCGTGTGGCGCCGCAAGTTCGGCATGTCGGTCCCTGTCACGGACTTCGTGCTCGGACCGCTCGCGCCGCTGTTCGAGGAGCTGCTCGGCGAGGCGTCGATCGCGAAGCGCGGCATGTTCCGACCCGCGTACGTGCGCTCGCTGCTCGCAGGTCACGACGTGCCGAGCGAGCTCCGCAAGCGGCGAATCGGCGAGCGGCTGTGGGCCCTGGCGATGCTCGAGGCGTGGATGCGAACGTTCATCGACAGGCGCGGTGCCGCGTGAAGTGCATCAAGTGCCAGGCCGACTGCACCTATCCGCAACGCTCCGACGGGCGCTGCCCGAAATGTCGCCAGCAGTTCGCGTTCGAGCCGCGCACGGGCGCGATCATCTCCGACGCGGGCTTCGAGTCCGCGATCTCCGCGGTGTCATCGCAGGGCAGCGTGCGGTTCCTGCCCGAGCACGTGTATTACGAGCTGGCGCGACGCAAGAAGGGTGGCGGCGGAGGACGCGCCTTCATGTACACGCTCGGCGGCGCGGGCGCGATCGCCGCGATCGTCGCGACCCCGCTGTTCCTGATCGGGACCGCCGCGTGTATCGGCATCGGGGCCATGATGCCTCCGAAGAAGACCGTCAACGTCGAGCGCTCCACGTTCGATCAGATGTGGAGCCGCTGGCTCGACGTCCATGGGGCTCCGAAGGGGCTGATCGTGCGCCGCGACGCGACCCGCGGTCCGTATCGCTCGGAGACGCAGCACGCGGATATTCAGCACTACTCGTTCGATCGCGCGGTGATCTGCGATCGTCCCGAGACCGTCGACGTGCTGCTCGCGAACAACTTCCACTTCGAGAACAACTGTGCGGTGCTCGCGGTCACCGGCTATCCCGAGCACGCGTTCTCGACCGTGCGCGACATGCTCAAGAACAACCCGCGCCTGACGGTGTTCGCGCTGCACGACGCGACGCCCGAGGGCTGCGGCCTCGCCCACAAGCTGGCGAGCGACGAGCGGTGGTTTCGCGGCAGCGCGCGCGTCGTCGAGGTCGGCATCCGCCCGGCCCACGCGCGTTCGCTCAAGGGGGTATGGCGCGCGGCGACCACCCCGGTCGACACGGCGGTCGTGACCGATGACGAGCGCCGCTGGCTGACGAACTACACGTGCGAGCTCGCAGCGATCCGGCCCGAGCAGGTGATCAAGCGGCTGTTCACCGCGATCACGAAGGAAGACACGCTCCAGCCCGCCAGCGACTACATCGCGGACGGCGGCGACTACTACGTCGACTCGTTCTCTTTCTCGAGGAACTCCGAAGCCTCCGACGGCGGCGACGATAGTTTCGGGTGATCGCGATGGCGGGCCCGGTCGTCCTCACACCACGCGCGGGCCCATCGTTCGCCCGCCGCAACCTGCGCGAGCGCCCGGCAGGTCACGCGCGGATCGCCGGTGCCAGCCGTGAGCTACACGCGGATGCCCGGGCGCGCCTGCGCGCGAGCCTCGGCGCGGGAACCCAGCTCCTCGACGCCGAGCCCGGGGCGCTGGTCGCGGACTTCGATGGCTGCAGCCTCGACGGCCGCGCGCTCACGACGCTGACCGAGCTCGGTGCGGTGATCCGCGACGGCCGGATCGCCGAGGTCGAGGGTGCGTTCGTGATCGCATGGCGTGATCACGCCGGAGCTCTCCATCTCGCGCGCGATGCGATCGGTCACCGCACCGCGTACTACGCCGAGCACGCCGGCCAGCTCGTGTTCGCGTCGCACCTCTGCGCGCTGCTCGACGCGTTCGAGCTGCCGCGGCGGATCGATCTGCGCTCGGTCGCCGCGTTCCTGTCGTGTGCGTACATCCCCGGCCGCGGGACGATGGTCCAGGGCGTCCACGAGCTGCTGCCGGGCGAGCAGATCAGCCACCACGGCTCGCTGTCACGACGCACGTGGTGGGCGATGCCGGCCGAGCCGGCGAACGCCGCCGCGACGCCCGATGAAGCATCGAAGATGCGGGTAAGCCTGAGAAACGCGCTCGAGCGCGTGATCGGCGCCGCGCTCCCCGACGGCCCCGTGTGTGCGTCTCTATCGGGCGGCATCGACTCGAGCCTCGTCGTCGCGATCGCGCGCCGCCTGCACGCACCTCCAGTCCGCACGTTCTCGATCACGTTCGGAGACGAGTACAAGAACGAGCTCGCCTATAGCTCGGTCGTCGCCGCCCACACCGGCAGCGAGCATCACGTCGTGCATCTGCGCGCGGACACCGTGATCGCGCACCTCGACGACACCATCGCGCGGATGGACAAGCCGAACGGCGATCCGCTGACGGTCCCGAACGCGCTGCTGTTCCAGGCGATGAGCGAGCACGGCGTCGTCGCGCTCAATGGCGAGGGCGGCGATCCGAGCTTCGGCGGCCCGAAGAACCTGCCGATGCTGCTCGCCGAGCTGTACGGCAATCCCGACGGTGAGCCTGACGCGTTCGAGCGCGAGCGGAACTTCCTGCGGGCCCACCTCAAGTGCTTCGACGACCTGCCGGCGATGCTGACCGCCGACAGCTACGCCCAGGCCAACACGCCACCGCTCGAGCAGGAGCTCGCGCCGTGGTTCAACGACCCGCGGTGGCCGACCTTCGTCGGCATGCTGATGGCGATCAACGTCCAGTTCAAAGGCGGCCACCACATCTTGCCGAAGGTCGATGCGCTCGCGGAGCCGTTCGGCGTGCTGCCGCGCTCGCCGCTGTTCGCGAAGTCGATCGTCGAGCTCGCATTCTCGATCCCGTCGACGCTCAAGCTGTCGGGCTCGACAGAGAAGTACCTCCTCAAGGAGTCGGTGCGGGACCTGCTGCCCGGCACGATCGTCGATCGCGCAAAGAGCGGGATGCTGGTCCCGGTCGAGGGTTGGTTCCAGACCACGCTCGCGAAGGAAGCGCGTACGCGGATCCTCGACGGCCTGTCGGGCACACGCATCTTCCGGCGCGAGATGCTCGAACAGCTGCTCGCCGGCAAGCAGCTCGGCCTGCGGCCGCGGCGCGGCGTGAAGATCTGGCTGCTGATCACACTCGAGGCGCACCTGCGCGCGCTTCGGCTCACGCTCTAACTTCCCGCTTCCTGTGGACCCGCGTTCGATGGCAAGCTCCTCCGGTCCAAGGGGGTCTCATGTCGCTGTCTAAGGTTGTGTTGCTCTCGACGCTGCTGGCCGGATGCGGTGGTGATGGGGGGAGCAGCATCGATGCGGCGCCCGGCTCCATCGACTCGGCCGCCCCCGATGGATGGACGTCGCTCCTCGAGGGCGACTGGACGCTACCGGCCGGCCAGCCCGACACGTACTACTGCGTGTACGCGACGGTTCCGCGCGACATGTACATCAAGGCGTTCCGCCCGATGATCCCGGTCGGGACGCACCACACGGTGCTGACGCTGTTCAGTGGCGCTTCGCCCGCCGACGGCACGCACCTGTGCAACGTCGGCACGAACGGCCAGAGCATGATCTACGGTTCAGGCGTCGGCACGCCAGACTTCGTGTTCCCGCAGGGCGTCGGCCTCCACCTCAAGGCCGGGCAGCGGCTGATTCTCAACCTTCACCTCTACAACGCGACCGACGACACCATCTCTGGTCGCTCCGGTACGTACATCCAGGAAGCGACGGCGAGCGAGATCCAGAACGTCGCCGAGATCGTGCTGGCCGGCCCGACGTTCACGCTGCAGGTTCCGACCGGCATGTCGACGCAATCGGGCGGCTGCAACATCTCGGCGATCACGAGCCAGCCCATCCAGGTGTTCTCGCTCTCGGGGCACATGCACAAGACCGGCACGCGCGTGAAGTCGGTCATCACGCGCGGCACGCAGGAGATCGTGCTCCAGGACGAGCCCTACAACTTCGAGAAGCAGCTGTTCCATATGGTGGACCCGCCGATCACGCTCCAGCCGACCGACAAGCTGACCACGTACTGCACGTACAACAATCCCGGCGCGCCCAAGCGGTTCGGCGACGGGTCGGACGACGAGATGTGCTTCAGCGACCTCTTTTACTATCCGGCGCAGGGCGCGAACTTCACCTGCTCGGGCCTGTGACGCGATTCTCGACGCCGACACGACACGGCGATGTCGCGACCGAACGCGCCTCGAAGACGGTGCGGGCCCGTGGACGCGCGCTCATCGCGACTCGCGCGTTTCTTCAGTCAACTTCTCCATCAATGGCAGAAGCTGCTCGACGAGCTCGGGGGATCGTAGGTATCGCGCGAGGTCCGCGTCGGTGCCCTCGCGAACGACCTCGCTACGCTTGTTCTCCCCGCTTGGAGACTCGATGCGCAGCTCGAGGACACGACGGTCCCCGGCTCCAGGCTTGAGATCGAGAGCGACGTATCCACCGTTGTCGATCTCAGGAAGCGGCTGGTAGATCGACGTGAACGTCCCCGTCGGTGCCACCTCGCGCTCGATGCGACCCGCGAAGTACGCGGCCATCTTGGCGACCGCGACATCCATCGGCGCATCACCACGCTGACCGCTCTCGATATAGGCTTGGTCGAGGATCACCTTGTCGCGCGCCTCGACCGCAGCGACCCGAGCCTGACGCTTTGCGACTCGATCCGGATCATCCCAACGGTTGTAGGCGTCGATCACACCGTCGATCAGCCGATCGGTGCCACTGTCACGGCCCATTCCGATTGGCTGCGTGACCCGGTCCCATATCTCGTCATGATGAGCGATTCCGAGGTTCGTCGCGAGGTCGTGGCCGAGCGCCACGATCCAGCCGGCGTCGATCTCGAGATTCTGGCGACCGTAGGTCGGATCGAACGAGGGGGCCTGATCGTGCTCCTCGGCCACGATCATCTGGCTTCCGTCGGCGAGGTTGACCTTGACGCCTCGGTGCGCGATGTCCGCGGCATCGACGAACGACACGATCGACTTGATGTTGTGGATGTTCACGCGCCGCCCCGTGACCATGAGGTTCGCGCCGATCGCCTCCGCCACCACTCCACCCTCGATCTTCACGACGGCGCAGTGCTCGTCCTCGACGACCCACACATAGTCGCAGTTACGGAACGTGTTGCCGATCAGGATCCGGTGATCGCGGAGCCGCTGCTCGAGCGCTGCACGTTCGGCCTTCGGCACCCTCTCGCGCGCCAGCAGCGTCGCGGTGTCACGCGTGATCGCCACGACAGTGAGCGAACCGTCGCCTTCGATCGAGCGGTCCCAGGCCGCGACTCGCGGTCCCGCCTGCGCCAGCGCGGCTTCCAATCCGATCACGTAACAGCAGCTTACGAGAAGGGTCAGCGCCGGGCGAGCGCCGAGGTGCGGGCGGCGATCACGTGCGCGGCGATCTCGCTGGTTCCGACGCCGCGCGTGACCTGCGCGAACACGGTCGGCCCGTCCCCGCGCATCTTCTTCGCGTCGCGATCCATGACCGCGAGGTCGGCACCGACGTGCGGGGCGAGATCCGTCTTGTTGATCACGAGCAGATCGCTCTGCGTGATGCCAGGCCCGCCCTTGCGAGGAACCTTGTCGCCGCCGGCAACATCGATCACGTAGATCGTGTAGTCGACGAGCTCGCGACTGTACTGAGCGGCGAGGTTGTCGCCGCCGCTCTCGACGAACAGCAGCTCTGGGCGGACGCTCGCCATCAGATCTTCGAGGGCAAGCAGGTTCGGGCTGATGTCCTCGCGGATCGCGGCGTGCGGACAGCCGCCGGTCTCGACCGCGCGGATCTGAGCCGGCGGCAGCGCCTCGTGGCGGGTCAAGAACTCCGCGTCTTCGCGCGTGAAGATGTCGTTCGTGACGACACCGAGACGCACGATGTCGCGGAGCTGGCGGCACAGTGCGAGCAAGAGTGCGGTCTTGCCGCTGCCGACCGGACCGCCGATGCCGACGGTGAACGAGCGCTGCGCGAAGTCACGATCGCGCGGCGCATCGCGCTCGCCGAAGCGTCCCGCGTGCGGCCAGTGCTCGTGGGTGTGGCCATGCGTATGTGGGTGGTCGTGATCGTGATCGTGGTCGTGGCCCATGGTTGGATCTCCTAGCTCTGGAACAGCCGTGAGTAGAGACGGTCGTGGGTGGCCTGCACCAGCTCGACGATCGGTGCCGACTGCGCGACGTCGTCGAGCGTCGAAGTGCGCGCGCGCACGGAGGCCGCCTCGAGCGTCGGATGCAGCCGCAGATGTACCGCCTGTGCCTCCGTCGGTCCGAGCACGCCGAGACGGATCGCACTCGACAGCACGCCTCGTGCCGCGAGGTGGAGGTACGTCGCGAGCGCATCGTCACGCGTGACGTCGAGCGCGCGCGTGACGAAGCCAAACGCCGGTGCGAGGTGACCGAGCAGCTCGCCTCGCATCACGCGGTCACGCGCGTCGACGAGCAACGTGTGGCGGAACGCGCGGGCCGCCGTGTCGAGGAGTGCGCGACCCTGGTTCTTGCTCGCGCGCGCGGCGATATGGCTCCACGTCAGGACGCCCGCGTAGCGGTCGACCTCCTCGAGCCGCGCCGGATCGTCGTGCGTCGCGCTGACCAGTGGCAACGCACCTCGCGCGGTCTGCCAGACCGTATCGACGACGAACGCCTCGACCTCCGCTGCGCTGCGCAGCTCACCCGCCTGGATCATGGCTTCGAGACCCGCGGAGTGAGCGAACCCACCGGTCGGGAACGCCGAGTCGGCGAGCTGCAGGACGATCCATGCGGTCATGGTCAGAACAGCGAGAAGCGCTGGGTCAGCGGCAGCGAGGTGGCTGGCGCGCAGGTGAGCAGCTCGCCATCGGCACGAACCGCGTAGGTCTCGGGATCGACCTCGAGCTTGGGCAACGTGTCGTTGAGCTTCATGTGCCGCTTGCCGATGCCGCGGCAACCGCGGACAACCGAGAGCTTCTTGGTCAGGGCCAGCGCACGGAGGTGGCCTTCCTGCATCGCACGCTCGGAGACAAACGCGAGTGACGTCGCACCGATCGCGCGACCGCGCGCACCGAACATCGGTCGCATGTACTGCGGCTCCGGTGTCGGGATCGATGCGTTCGGATCGCCCATCTGAGCCCAGGCGACGAATCCCCCCTTCAGCACGAGCTCGGGTCGAATGCCGAAGAATGCCGGCCGCCACAACACGAGGTCCGCGAGCTTACCGATCTCGACCGAGCCAACGTCGTGCGAGATGCCGTGTGCGATCGCGGGGTTGATCGTGTACTTCGCGACGTAGCGGCGGATGCGGTTGTTGTCGTTGTCGCCGCGTTCCGACGGTAGACGACCGCGCTGCTGCCGCATCTTGTGCGCGGTCTGCCACGTACGCGTGAGCACCTCTCCGACGCGGCCCATCGCCTGGCTATCGCTCGAGATGATGCTGAGCGCGCCGATATCGTGGAGGATGTCCTCGGCGGCGATCGTCTCGCCGCGAATCCGGCTCTCGGCAAACGCGACGTCCTCTGGGATCTCGCGATCGAGGTGATGGCAGACCATCAGCATGTCGAGGTGCTCGTCGAGCGTGTTGATCGTGTAAGGCCGCGTCGGGTTCGTGGAGCTCGGGATGACGTTCGGCTCGCCGCACACGCGGAGGATGTCGGGGGCGTGGCCGCCGCCTGCACCCTCGGTGTGATAGGTGTGGATCGTTCGTCCCTTGAACGCCGCGATCGAGTCGTCGACGTAGCCCGACTCGTTGAGCGTGTCGGTGTGGATCGTGACCTGGATGTCCTCGCCCTCGGCGACCGTGAGGCAGCAGTCGATCGCGGCCGGCGTCGTGCCCCAGTCCTCGTGCAGCTTGAGCCCGATCGCACCGGCGCGGATCTGATCGATCAAACCGTTCGACATCGACGTGTTGCCCTTGCCGGTCAACCCGATGTTGAGCGGAATCGTGTCCGTCGCCTGCAGCATGAGCTCGATGTGCCGCGCGCCGGGCGTGCACGTGGTCGCCTTGGTTCCGGTTGTTGGCCCGGTACCGCCGCCGATGAACGTGGTGACGCCGCTCGCGAGCGCCTCGTCCGCCTGCTGCGGCGCGATGAAGTGGACGTGCGCATCGATACCCCCGGCGGTGAGGATCAGCCCCTCCCCTGCGATCGCCTCCGTCGTGACGCCGACGATCATCGACGGTCCGACACCGACCATCACGGTCGGATTGCCCGCCTTTCCGATGCCGACGATGCGACCGTTCTTGATGCCGATGTCCGCCTTGTAGATGCCGGTCCAGTCGATCACGGTCGCGCTCGTGATGACGAGATCGAGCGCCTCGGAGTCGTCGGCACCGGCGAACTGGCCCATCCGATCGCGAAGGACCTTGCCACCGCCGAACTTGCACTCGTCGCCGTAGCTCGCGTGATCGAGCTCGATCTCGGCGATCAGATCGGTATCGCCGAGTCGAAGCCGATCGCCGACGGTGGGCCCATAGAGCTCCGCGTAGTGACGGCGCTCGATCGTGTAGCTCACGAGTCCTCGCGTGCGTGAGGGCCAGCGCTGACCTCACCGCGGCGCCGCCCTGCGACCAGTCGCACCATGCGCTGCTCTCCCGGCTCGAACCGGACCGCCGCGCCCGCAGGGATGTCGAGGCGCATCGCGGCCGCAGCTGCCCGATCGAACACGAGCGCACGGTTGACCTCGATGAAGTGGAAGTGACTGCCGACCTGGATCGGCCGATCGCCGGTGTTGGTGACGAGGATCTCGAGCGTCGGCCGGCCCTCGTTGAGGACGATCTGACCGGGCGCGCACAGCAACTCGCCGGAGATCGCCTGCACAGGATCGGTCGCGAAGAGCGAGAGCGCGGGCACCGGGAGAAAGCTGCCGTACAGGGCGAGCGCGAGATCACCGTTGTCCGCGACGATGGGGTGATGCACCGTCACGAGCTTGGTGCCGTCGGGCAGCGTCCCTTCGACCTGCACCTCGGTGACGAGCTCGGGAACTCCGTCCATCACCTGCCGCCGGCCGAGCAGCGTGCGCCCGAGATCCATCAGCTCTGCGACGGAACGACCGTCACGGATCAGCTCGAGGAGCTGCGTGGCGATCAACGCGACCGCCTCGGGGTAGTTGAGACGAACTCCGCGCGCGAGCCGCTTCTGCGCGAGGAACCCGGCGTTGTGGAGCAGCAGCTTGTCGAGGTCGCGAGGCGCGAGGCGCACGCTGCTTGCTAGCATGCGTGGCGACGCGTCAGAACTTGCGCGACCAAGGATCTTCGCCGACGGCGCGACAGACCTCGCGGAGCAACTCCCGCGTGGTCTCGACGACCGCGTGCACCCGATCGCCCGCGATCCGGAACATCGCACCGGTCGCGAACGGACTCCCGGCGATGATCACGGGGTCGTCTCTGCGCACGGGAATCTCGGCGAGCGCGGCCAGCTGCGCCGTCGCGATGAGGTCGACGCGCGGTCCGCAGATCACGACCGTGCCGATCGCCTCGAACCGGCCGAGGCGGCGCGCGAGGCTGCCGTCCTCGGGGTCGAGCACGAAGCGGTCGACGAGTCGCCGCGTGCCATCGAGCGAGATCGAAAGCGTCGAGTCGAACCGGGTCGCGCTCCAGCGTTCGCCGTGAGCGACACGGCCCGCGGTGACGACATCGACCAGCGCGAGCGACGCGGAGGCGTCGAGCTCGATCGACGTGAGCTGTGTGAATGTCGCATCGCGATACGGGACGATCGGATCGGGGACGATCAACGCCGTGGCGTCGCCGAGGGCGCGCACCCGCAGCTGCTGCGAGGTCGTGCCGCGATACGCCTTCGTCGAGGATTGCGTGGTGATCACGCAGGTCGCGCCCGGATGGATCGCGATCTCACACGCGACGTTGTCGCCATGGACGAGACCGCCCCCGAGGCTGCTCGTGACGACCCACGCCGCGCGTCCGGCGGCCCGCGGAGTGAGCAGGCGCAGGGGACCGGCCGCGCGCGCGCGATGGACCTCGCTGCGATCGAAGCCGGCTCGGACGACGACCTGCGCGGTGGCGAGCGATCCGAGCACAGCGCTCGATAGCACGGACTCCCTACCACCGGAACGCATCGGAACCTGACCGGGCGAGGCGAGGCGCGTCGGTCACCCGACGGATTTGATCTTCGACTCCTCCTCGAGCTCATCGGGGGAGGCGGTCAGCAGGCTCATGACCGTCAGGAACGTCGCGGGCTTGGTCACGTGTGCGTCGAAGCCAGCCTCGGCGGTCTTCACGCGGTCGCCATCCTGGCCGTAGCCGGTGACCGCGATGATCCGGATCTTGCCACCTCCGAGCTCGAGCGTGCGGAGCTGGCGGGCGACCTCATAACCGTCCATCACGGGCAGGCCGATGTCGAGCAAGGCGACCTGTGGGTGGAACGTCCTCGCGACGTCGAGGGCGGTTGGCCCATCGTAGGCTACGCGGACGACATGCCCACCCTTGACGAGCGCCTCGCCGAGCACGTCCGCGGCATCCTGGTTATCGTCGACGATGAGCACACGTCGGGGTTCGGCCGGGGTGCGCTTCCCGAGGCCTGGGGGCTGCGAAGCACGCACCCTGCGGCGACGACCTGGAGGCACGCGGATCTCGAACTCGCTACCTTGGCCCGCACCGGCGCTCCGGGCGATCACCGTGCCGCCGTGGAGCTCGACCATGCTGCGAACGATCGCGAGCCCGAGGCCGAGGCCGCCCTCTGTTCGCGCGCTCGAGCGCTGGCCCTGCACGAACGAGTCGAACACCGTTGGAAGGAGCGCCTCGGGGATTCCCATGCCGCTGTCCTTCACGGTCATCACGATGTGGCCGCCGGCGTCCTCGGCTTCCTTCATCACGACGAGCGCGATCTGACCGCCTGGCTCGGTGAACTTGGCAGCGTTGGTGAGGAGGTTCGTCAAGACCTGGCACATGCGGGTCTCGTCGGCGTCGATGATGAGCCCCGGCGTCACGTGCACGGACAAGGAATGTCGCCGCTCCTCCATCAAGGGCTTCGCCAGCTCGACGGCGCGCGCGACCAGGTGGGCAACCTCGTGCGCGGTGCGGTCGAGCTTGACCTTTCCCTGCGTGATGCGTGACACGTCGAACAGATCGGCGATCAACCGCACCATGTGGTGAACCTGTCGCTCGATGATCTCCCGCTCGCGCTTCATGGTCTCTTCGGACTCGAGCCTCATCAGCTCGAGCGAGGTCAGGATCGGCGCGAGGGGGTTGCGCAGCTCGTGCCCGAGCATGGCGAGGAACTCGTCCTTGGCGCGATTCGCGGCCTGCGCGACCTCGAGGAGCTCGAGTCGTTCCTGCGCGATGCGTTTGCGCTCCGTCACGTCGACGAACGACAGCACGCAGCCAAGCGCGGTCTTGTCGGACGCGAGCACGGGCCCCGCGGAGACCAGCAACGTCAGCTCGGTGAGACCGGCGCCTCCGAGGGTCACCTCCACGCCGCTGGTCACTTCGCCGCGCAACGCCGACGCGACGATCGCGTGAGCTACCTCCAGGCCATCTGCGTTGCGAAGCTGGACCACGTCGGCGAACCGGTCGAGCAGGAGGTTTGTGCCGGCGATCCGGTGCGCGGCGTGGCTGGCGCGCACCACGCGCCCCGACGGGTCACAGACGACGAGCCCGTCGGTCGCCTGGTCGACGATCAGCGACGCGAGTCCCTCGGCGGCGACGATCGCCTGGCCGCGCTTCTGGTCGGTCAGATCGGTGGCGAGCACGTACGTCAGCCTGACCTCGGCGTCCCAGCTCGCCGAGGCCGACAGGTAGACGGGAACGCGGCTCCCGTCCTTGGCCTGCAGCTCGACCTCGGCGCTCTGCGGATTGTGCCGGGAGGACCGCAGAAGCGCGTCGAGCATGTGCCGGGAGCTGTCCGGAACCAGCTGCTGGATCTGCGAGCCGATGAGTCGCGCAAGAGGCAGCTTTGCGAGCTCGGCAACGCGCGCGTTGGCGTAGACGATGGTGCCGAGGTCATCGAGGAGCAGCGCGCCCTCGTTCATGGTCTCGACGAGCTGGCGATACCGCTGATCGGTATCCTGAAGCGTGAACACCTGGGCACCGTCCTGTCCGTGGACGACCAGACCATCGGCGTGGCCCATGCGGATGGCGGTGATCGTTGCCTCGGCTTCGCGAGCGCGTTCGCGGAGGCGGGCGTTGGTGGCCCGGAGGCGGAGGAGCACGTCGGACGCGGCAACCTTGGCTGGACCCGCGCTGCGTTTGGAACCACTGCGAGGTTTGGAAGGTCTACGCGACATCGTCTTGCCTACGTCACCTTGAGATCGAGGCCGACCACCACCACTTCTTGCGCGGACAAATCACCGATGAAGCGCCGCAGCGGCACGGGGAGCGCGCGGATGAGCGTCGGCACTGCGAGGATCTGGTGGTCCTTGGCCAGCGCGGGCTGCTGCAGGATGTCGATCACCTCGAGCTGGTAGCGACCCTCGAGATGCTCGTCGCAGATCTTGCGCGCGTTCTGGATTGCCCGCGTGGAGCGAATCGAGGTCCCGGCGATGTAGAGGCGAAGCAGAATCGTGGCCGGCGGCTTGGCGCGGGCCGATCTGGGTGCGCGCTTCGCAGCCTTCGGGCTCTGCCTGCTCTTCACAGCCATATTACGTCTCGGCCTTCTTGCGTGGAGCGCTGCGGAGCTGCGAGGCCAGCGCGCTTCCCTCGCTGAGTCGCTGGGCGCGTTCATGCGCCTCCCGGATCCCCGCGCGGGTGTCCTCCTCCTCGGCCGCATGCGCCGCGTGCAGAGCTTCGACCTGGGCGGCGAGGACCTTGCGCTTGCGCTCGAGGTGGCGTTCGCGCCGATCCAGCTCGAGCTCCATGGCGAGGGTGCTGGCGAGCCGCTCCGATTCGAGGTTGATCCGGGCGGAGCCGGTGAGCACGCCCGATGGGCCGACCGCGACCGGGACCAGGTCGATCCCGCTGGAGCTGATGAGGAACTCGCGGATCTGATTCGAGTGCCCCATGCCGCGAGACTTGACCAAGGACAGGCCGCGCGTGCGCTCCCCCGCGATCTCGATGTCCCGCACCTGGAACCATGAGTCGATCAGCGAGGAGATGCCAAGGGTCGTCTCCTCGAGTCCCTCGGAGCTCGTCAGCGAGGTCACGAGCGTGGTGATCTGCTTGCCCTTGAGGTAGTCGAACAGCCGGACCAGCATCGACTTGACCTCGCGACGATCGCCGGAAGTCACGAGGCTGGAAACGGGGTCCACGATCACCGCGTGCGGCGCGAAGGCCTCGATCGCCTGATGCATCCGTAGGAGGTGCATCTCGAGGCCATAGACGGTGGGGCGCTCGGCGCGGATCACGAGCCGCTTCTTCGCCTGCCACTTCGCGAGATCGAGACCGATCGACGACATGTTGCGGACGATCTGCGCGCCCGGCTCCTCGAGTGCGAAGTACAGCACCCGCTCGCCCCGTCGACATGACGCGTCCGCGAACATCGCGGCGAGGCTGCTCTTGCCCGTGCCCGCGGTGCCAGACACCAGCACGCTCGAGCCACGGAAGTAGCCCCCGCCCGACAGCAGCCCGTCGAGCGCCGTGACGCCCGTGGGGACCCGCTCGGTGGAGACCGGATAGTCGAGCCCGAGACTCGTCACGGGCAGCACCGACAGGCCCTGCTTGTCGATGAGGAACGGGTACTCGTTCGTGCCGTGGGTCGAGCCGCGGTACTTGACGATACGCAGCCGTCGCGTGGAGATCTGGTCGACCACCCGGTTATCGAGCGCGATGACGCAGTCGGAGACGTACTCCTCGAGGCCGTAGCGCGTAAAGGTGCCGTTCCCCTGCTCCCCCGTGATGACGGCGGTGACGCCCCGATCCTTGAGCCAGCGGAACAGCCGCCGCAGCTCGGCGCGCAGGACGAGCTCGTTGTCGAAGCTCACGAACAGTGCCTCGAGCGTGTCGAGCACCACTCGCTTGGCGCCGATCGAGTCGATCGCGTGACCGATCCGCACGAACAGACCCCCGAGGTCAAAATCGCCGACGTGATGATGCTCGGAGCGATCGAGCGCGATCGCGTCGACCGAGATCAGCTCGCGCGCGATCAGATCTTCGAGATCGAAGCCGAGCGAGGCGACATTGGCGGCGAGCTCATCGGTGGTCTCCTCGAACGCGATGACGACTCCCGGTTCGCCGAACTGGATCGCACCGTTGATGACGAACTCCATCGCGAGCAGGGTCTTCCCGCAGCCCGGTCCGCCGCACACGAGCGTGGTGCGGCCACGAGGCAGTCCCCCCTCGGTGATCTCGTCGAGCCCGCTGATTCCAGTCGGTACCTTGCTGATGCCCGAGGGCCTGCGCTTGCGCGCGCGACCGCGCGATGTTTGCCCCACGCGTGACCGTCGCATGTGGGGCACAGACGAGCAATCCAGCGCCCGCATTCACGCGTCGAATGTACGTGAGCCCGACGTTACGCAGTCGGCGTCGTCGTGGCAGGCGCCACACGGGACAGGCGCAGGGTGAACGTCGTGCCGGCCTCCGCGGTGGAGGTCACCGTCAGCTCCCCGCCGTGCGCGATCGCGATCTGGGCGGTCACGTACAGGTTGAGCCCGAGAAATGTATCGGTCGGTTGGGTGACGCGACGCACGCGAGGCTCGAGGATCTTCTCGAGCAGCGCAGGCGTGATCGCCGGGCCGCCGTTGTGGACCGAGACGATCACCTCGAGCCCGTCGCCGCGGGCGCTCACCTCGACCTTGCCACGCGCTCGGTGCTTGACCGCGTTGTTGATCAGGTTGACCAGCGCCTGCTCGATCCGGTCGACGTCCCACGAACCACGAAGATCTCCGGTGCTGGAGAACGTCACCACCGGCGCGCCGTCGACCTCGCGTGCGTCGATCTCCGCGACCACCCGACGACAGAGGTCCGCGAGTTCGAGTGTGGTCGGGCTGATCGTGATCACCTCG
Organism: Deltaproteobacteria bacterium; assembly: GCA_013813765.1. Taxonomy (GTDB): domain Bacteria; phylum Myxococcota_A; class Polyangia; order Haliangiales; family Haliangiaceae; genus JABFXX01. Next base: position 28,171 of record JACCRC010000203.1, read on the forward strand.
CCGAACCGAGTCTTCGTGAGATCGATGAGGTCCGCGACCAGGCGGGTCATCTTGGCTGCGTTGTTCGCGATGCGCGTGATCATCCGTCGCTGCCCGTCATCGAGATCGTCCGACTCGAGCATGCTCGAAGAGGCCATGACGACCGTCGAGAGGGGGTTGCGCAGGTCGTGCCCGAGTACGCCGAGGGCCTGGTCGCGAAACGTCTCGGTGGTATCGGTGAAGGACGACACCGCCTCGGCGAGCGCCTCGTCGATGGCCTCGTTGAACCGCGTCACCCCGACGGGGTCGCTCTCTTGATCTTCCCAGAGGCGCAGGATGCTCGCACGCAGCGCGCGGTACTCGGCCACCAGTTGCGTCAGCTCGAAGCCGTTGTCGATGCGCAGCACGGCATGAACGTGGCCGATCGCTCCCAGCTCGCCCGCCGCGGCGTGTCCCTTCGACTTGGCCGCCTGACTGCTGGCGCTCTGCCGGGACCGCATGTCCGCGACGATCGCGGTGAGGATCTCGTCCGCGTGGTCGCGCAGCTCGATGCCGGTCATCGGCCGACCGGGTCGCGACAGGGAGCGGGCGAAGACCTCCCATTCCTCCACGATCTTGACGCGCTTCTGGTCGATGAACTCAGCAAGCCCGAGGTGCTTCGTCACGGGCGACACTCTAGTTCATGACGGGCAGCGTGACGACTCGTAGCTATTGATGGGTACTACTCACGGGGTCGAGCGGTCGGGTGTCGACGGGTGGTGCCTCCAGGCTGACTTGCCCGATCACGCCGGCGCGAAACTCGTGCACGAGCAACTCGGCCGCCTTGTGAAGGTCCACCGCCCCGCCCTTGCGGAGTCCGCCGCGCCGCCGGCCGATCTCGGCGAGCAACCCCTCGGCATCCGGAGGTACGCCCTCGAGCTTGTATCGCGCGATCACGAGCTGCGGGTATCGCTCGAGCAAGTACTCCGCGCCGAACATCCCGATCGTGAGGTAGTCGATCGCCGTGTCAGGGATCGAACCCGCGAAGGCGAGACGGAACGCACGCGGCTCGTGCTCGATCTTCGGCCACATCAGGCCCGGGCTGTCAGTGACCACCATCCCGTCGGCGAGGTGGACGACCTGCTGCTCCTTGGTGACGGCGGGCTTGTCGCCGACCTTGGCGACAGCTCGATTGACCAGGATGTTGAGCAGCGTCGATTTACCAACATTCGGAACGCCGGCGATCAACGCCCGCACCGGCTTGTCGGGACCGCGGTGCTTCGCGAGGTCCTTGCACAGCTCCGCGATCCGCTTCCGTGTGACCTGGGGTCGTTCGGTGGTCGCCGCGAACGCCTTCACACCCGGCTCGCCCTCGAGGTACGCCACCCACGCTCGCGTGACGGCGGGGTCGGCGAGGTCACTCTTGGTGAGCACCTTGATCACCGGCCGTGTGCCTCGAAGCTCGGCGACCAGCGGGTTCGAGCTCGCCTTGGGCAGGCGGCTGTCGATGACCTCGATCATCACGTCCTGCGATGGCATCAGCGCGACCAGCTCGCGCCGTGCCTTCGTCATGTGGCCCGGGTACCACTGGAGCGACATCCCCGCCTGTATGACACGTTCCCGAGGACGAGGCGCCTAGGCTCGCGAGTAGAGTCGCCGCGATCGATAGCGCGACGCAGACCTTCGGTCTCGGGGTCGCGACCTCCGCGCTCCTCGCGGAGCGTGGCTATCGACTACACGAGCTCAGTACCGTGCTGGTGCAACCGCTCGACGGTTCGCTCGACGCGCCGGGACAAGCAGGGTGAGACTGCCTAACGCCGGGGGCCGGCAGCCGCCAGCTTGGACGATGTGGGCTAGGCTCGCGCGATGTCGAGCACCACGCCGGAACTGGCAGAGCTTCGCGTCGCGTTGCGCGACGGGGTGCACGCTGCGTTGCGCTACCTGAACGGCCGGACGCCACACCGTTTCACGGGGGCCTATCGCTACGACGGCGAGCTGCTCCGCAACATGGCCTTATTCGACCGATCCGAGCCGGAGAAGCAGCGCGGGGACGACATCCCGATGGCGCATGCCTACTGCACCAACGTGGGTCGCAACCGAGAACCGCTCGAGTTCGCCGATGCCAAGGCAGACGGCCGCTTCACGTACCTGTCTGCGAGCCCGGTGGTCTGCTACAGCGGTGTGCTGATCTCGAGTCACGAGGGCGTGCCCTACGGAACTCTTTGCCACTACGACATCCGTCGCTGCGAGACGCGCACCAGCGACATCCCCTTGCTGAAGGCAGCAGCTCCTCTGATCTACGACGCGCTGAAGGTCAGCAACCAGGCGAGCGTCTCGCGGTGATCGCACGCTGTTCGATCGTGCTCGTCCTCGCCGCGTGTGGCGGCGCGGCTCCGAGACCTGCACCACCCGCACCAGCGCCGGTAGCTGCGCCCGCGCCGGCCGCCGCACCGGAAACGAAGCGCCCCGAGCCCACCGCACCCGCATCGCCGCCGACGCTCTCCGTGCGCCCCGATCCCGCGTACATCGAGCGCACCGATGGCGGTCAGATGCTCCACTGCGACATCGTGATCGACAACCCGGCCGCGGTGAGCCGCACGATCACCCGACTGCAGGTGACAGCGCATGATGCGAGCGGCGCGATCGGCTACCGCAGGTTCATCGACGGCAACGGCGTCAGCCCCGCGATTCTCACCGTTCCGAACCGCGAGGTGCCCGCGAACGGCAAGATCCTCCTGTTCAACCCGATGCCGGTGTTCCCGCAGGATCTCGACATCACGCGCGTGCGCTTCGACATCGACTTCGGCGAGGGACCGGAACGAACGGTCTCCGCGTCGGTCGAGGTCGCCCCGGTCGTGTATCAGGCGCGGGCAAGGCTACAGATCCCGATCTCCGGCCGCATGATCGTGTGGGACGGCCACGACCTGCTCGCGCACCACCGGCGCTGGGACTACTTGTTCGAGCCGATCCGCGCGTTCGGATTCGTCAGCAATCCGGCACGCTACAGCTACGATCTCGTGCCCGTCGACGCGACCGGCGCTATGGCAAATGGCGACGGGGCACGCAACGAGAGCTGGATCGGATTTCGCGCACCGGTCCGCTCGCCTGCCGCCGGAACGATCACCATGGTGGTCGACGATCAGCTCGACAATCGCCAGTTCGACATGAACGAGCTGAAGCGCGATCTGATGGTCGTGTACGGCAACCGGATCGTGATCGACCATGGCAACGGCGAGTTCAGCGTCCTCGCTCACCTCGCAGAACGCAGCGCGAAGGTGAAGGTCGGTGACAAGGTCCGTGCAGGACAGGTGATCGCCTCGATCGGCGCGTCGGGCAGCGCGATGTTCCCCCATCTGCATTACCAGCTGCAGACCTCTGCCACCGGCACCGCCGAGGGGCTGCCTTCCTACTTCAACGGCTTCTCGAGGATCCGCGGCACGCGTCGCATCGCGGTCTCGGCTGGCCAGATCGACAGCGGCGAGATCATCGAGGCGAAGTAACCGGCCGATCGTCCAGTGTCTGACCCCTCTCCCATCGGCGACACCCCGATCGCCCGCGCGTTCTACATCGGTCGCTACAGCGAGATCATCAAGGCGACCTATGAAGCTGACGGCCCGATCGCCGCGGCTGACATTGGCTTCGTGGTGGGCGCGTTGACGTTCGTCGATCGAGTCGACGAGGCGCGCGCGGTGTTCGAAGGCTGGCTCGGCAAATCGGCGCAGCCCGATCCACGCACGCTCGCGGCGTGTCGGTTCTTTCTTGGACTCGCAGCGGCGCGCGCGGGGTACTTCGACCGATCGTTCGTAATGCTGGTCACGGAGGGCTTTCGCGACCGACATCATCCGGATCCGTGGGTCCGAGCTCTCGTGTTCCAGGGAATCGCGTGCCAGTGCTATTTCACGGGCCGTTATCCTGGAGCGGCACGCAACGCGTTGCGCGCCTTGCAGGCGGCGCACGAGGCGGGCTTCCTCTACGCGGCGATGCTCGGGACCGACATGCGCGGGCACTCGCTCGTGCAGATGGGGCAGCTGCACCGCGGGATCGCGATGCTCGAGCAAGCGAAGAAGCAGGCGCATCGGCTCGGGCTGACGAACAACGCGTTTGCCGTGGACGCGTCGATCGCTACCTATGTGACGCGGTTTGTCCCGCATTCCGAATCTCTCGATCGCGTCGAGAAGTTGTTGCGGAGGCGAGCACACGATTCGTACTCGCAGCGCGCCCTTCTCACCGAGGCGGCGGTTCAGCGCGGACTGCGAGGTCGGTGCCGCGAGGCAGTGGAGGCGCTCGACGCGGCGGACCGCGATGCGCTGCGCGGTGACACGAGACGCGGCAAGCTCGGAAGCCTGCTCGCGCGGCTCTGGGTCACGCGATGGCAGCGCGGACCGGCCGCGTGTCAGGAGCTTCTCGAACAAGCGATCGATCTCGTCGAGCCACGTGACGTGGAGTTCCGGGCGGAGCTCCTCGGCTTCGAGATCCTGGTCGCGCGCACGCTGGCGGATGCAGACCGCGAGCAGCGAGCTCTCCACGATCTGCGTGCTCTGTGGCGAGCGACGCATCACTTCGCGGCCAAGTCCGCGCTCGGTCAGTTCGAGCCGATGAGCCGCACGAGCGCGTTCGACGAGGACGCGGTGACGCCGCTGCTCCGGGCGGTCGCGCATCGGGATCAAGGCGCGCTGTCGCGGATGGTGTCGCTCGGCCTGGTCGGTGCGATTCCCGAGCTGCTCGGTCTCACGCCCGGTCGCCGCATCATCATCATCCCGTCGGAGGACATCTTGCTCCTCGAGGATCACGGTGACGTGATCGTTCGTCAGCGCCCGCCGCGCTGGTGTCCCGTGCTGTTGCGAATCCTCGCGAGCGGGGACTCCAGCAAGGAACGGATCGTCGCGGGTCTATGGGGACTGCGGGCCTACCACCCCCAGCTCCACGATCCGCCGGTGCGCACCGCAATTCACCGGCTGCGAACGTTCTTGCAGCCGCATGCAGCGTGGATCGAGGTCGGCGAGGTCGGCTATCGCACGACCGTGCCGGTGCACCTCGTGGCGAGCACCGATGCGCCGATCGCCGAGGCTCCACCGCTGTGGGAGGAGATCGAGCTCCCGACCCTCGAACGCCCCATCGGATCACGCGCGCCGATGATCGTGGAGAGCTCGACGCAACTCGTCTTCCAACGACTGGGCGAGCTCGAGCTCGCGACGGTCCCGCAGCTCGCGAAATCGCTCCACGTGTCCGCGAGCACCGTGGTCCGCGCGCTCCGGGAGCTGGTCGCGGAGGGCCGGGTCGAACGCCTCGGCTTCGCCCGCGCGACGCGATACCGACCGCTCCGCTGACTGGTTTAACATGCTGAAAATACGGTCGTTATCGCCAATCGCGTCAGATCGGCCTCGGATTGACAGCTCTCGTTATGTGCGCTTTTCGCCGGTGTCCGCAATGGTGCCGCCCATGCACGCTCACCTCGTTGGTTTTTTGGTCTCCTCGACGCTCGTCGTCGGGTGCGCGACCGACAACGGCAGCCCGCAGCCCGCGACCCGACCGCTGCCGAGTGGGAGCGGAGAGTTCGTCGGCCAGTACCGCGTTCCGACCACGTCGGCCCTCGAAGCAGCCGCGACGTATCCGGTCGAGAGCGTGGACTGGATCGTCGTCAACGGACTCGTCACGCTCCACTACGATCTGCCGCTTGGCCTCGTGGGTGGCGATGTCGATGTCACGCTGACCGGAACGTTCGAGCCCGGTGCCACCAGCGTCGAGCTCACCGGCGCGGTGGGCACCGGGTCGTGCGTCGCCACCGCGGCCTCCGTGATCTCGTGCACCGAAGTGTTCACGAACCTCGGCGCGTTGCCGATCAGCATGCCGGTCGTGGAGCGGATCGCCGCGCTCGAATCCGTCTCGGTCCGCGATCGCGGTTCTCTCGCGACTCAGTTCGCGTCCGAGCCGATCGGTATCGTCGACATCGATCTGCAGGCACCGTACATCGAGGACGAGGACGACGACTGATCACAGATAGTAGTGAAGTTGCAGCATGCCGAGCAGGTCACCACGTCCGAGCTCGCGCGCGACGGTCGAGCCACGTACGAGTGCCGAGATCTCGAAGTGCGCTCGCGGGAACCACGCGAACCGCGTCTCGGCCGCAACACGGTCGTTGTCGACGAGTCGGAGGTCCGCATCGAAGTAGTGCGCCCCGAGCGCGATGCCCCAGCGCTTGCCGGGCCGATAGTGGACCGTGCCGTACGCGACGGCCCGACCGATCAGTGGGATGCCGTCGATCCGGGTGATCCCTGCGTTCGCCTCGACTGCGAACAGGAGGTCCGATGACTCGAGCCAGCGCTTCCAGGTGCCGCCGAACCAGGTCTCCAGCGCACCGTCGTTCTGCTGCGTCTTGGCCTGGATCGCCCAGCTGCCGGTCTCCTCGCCCGTCAGGCGCTCGAGCTGGACGGCAGCGCCCCAGCCGTGACGCCCGACGCGCGGGTGCACCTCGAGCGGGGTGACGAGCGTCGCGTGGACCTCCCAGCGATCGCGAACGAGTCCTCCGCTGATCGCGTAGCTCTCCTCGAGCGAGTGCAGACCGGTAAAGCGACGCACGTATGCCGTGTGATCGGGGAGGCGCAGTCCGAACGTCGGATAGAACCGGCCGGCGCGCGCGTACCACGTCTTCGCCTCCGCCTCGTAGAGGACGTAGTGCTCGCGACTGCCGATGCGCTCCGACAGCGGAGCAGGCTCGCGGATCGCCTCGAGCACGCCCACGGTCGCGTTCGCCGACAGGCCCCCCCTCGCGAGCCGTGCATAGAGATCGACCTGCATCGGAAAAACCGCTGCTTCGGTCCCCTCGCGAACACGCTTGCCGAGCGTCGCCACGCGAATGTCACCACCGAGTGCGAACCACGCGGGCGGCTCGACGGCCCCGTGAAGAAACCGACCATCCCCTGCCCCGGAGATCGTCGTGGCCGCTTCGTCACGCCCGTAGTCATTGATGAGCCCGCCACCGACCGGCGAGTAGTGACACGCGGAGCACCGCGCAGTTCCCGTCGAGAACTGGAACTCGGGGTATGCGGCCGCCGTTCCGTGCGCTGCCACGAGGACGAGGGCGACTGCCAGGGCAACTAATCGCATGCGGCACCGGATCTCATCCACGCTTCGATGCGCTCGATCTCCGAGTCTGCGAGCCGCCCGTTCGGTGGCATCCCGGTCGGTCCCGAGCGCCGCAGCAGCCCGGACAGGATGCTGTTCGGTGGATCCGCGTCATCGACGTAGCCGCCGATCGGTGCAGCGAGGTCGTCGCATGCGCGTCCCGTAAGGCTCCTGTACGCACTGGCCTCGTCGTGAAGATCGACCGCACCTGCCCGGGACAGGCTCGAGTGGCACGCGCTGGTCGTGCAGCTCGTGACGATGATCGAGTTGTAAACGTAGCTGAACTGCACGGGCGCTTCGTCGACGCACGCGGCTGCGAGCATCGCGATCACCAGCGCGCGCTTCATCGGTGCGCGTCCGATGCGTTCGCGACGTAGACCAGACGGCCGCCGGCGTCACCGACGCGATACCCAGCATACGCACCCGCAGCCAGGCCGACGATCGCGAACGCACCGGCGAGCTGCTGTCGGCGGTCGCGGTGCAAGAGGAACGTTGCGCCGCATAACAGGAAGTTCGCGCCGGCGACATAGAGGAACCAGTACGCGGCGTCCTCGTGTGCAGACAGCGCCTCCTCGCTTGCATACCCTTCGACCTTCTCGCCGTCCTCCTGGCCGGTGAGCAACGCCGCAACGCCACCGCCGAGCGTCGCGCCCTGAAGGAACGCGGCGATCAACCACACGCGCGGCGTGAACCATCCACGACGCACGCCGACCCAGATCAGCGTCGCGACCATGGGCATGAGAATGCAGAGTGCCATCGGCACGTGAACGAGCTTGGGATGCATCGGCAAGGCGTGCGCCCAGTACTCGGAGGAGGCAGCGATCTGGTCGATGGACTCGAGAGGCATGAGAGCTCCTGATCAATTCGGTGGCAGCAAGATCCGGCCTGGCGCGCCGTTCGCACCCTGCTCGGTGTGGCAGCTGTTGCAGTCGCCGGTCATCTGCGGCGTCGTCATCTGCGTGAACGCGCCGCTCGGCGAGACCACGCGCGCGGTGAACGGCAGTGCGATGTTTGCGTTGCGTGACATCGAGAAGAAGTTCCCCCGCGCGCGCACCGGCATCGTCACCGCCACGTTTCCATTCGCATCGAGGATCTCGACGCGCGTCCCCGCCGCCACCGTCGAGAAGCAGCGATCCTGCTCGTGCAGCGTCGGGTACGCCGTGCCCATGAAGAAGCGCGCTTCGTCGGGCTCGTTCGCGAGGTGACACGCACGGCATGGCATGCCCGGGTTCATGTCCGGACTGCCGTCCTCGTCGTCGTCGTCCCCGTTCTGCGGGATGTACTTCTGCCCGGACGAGCAGACCGTCGGGAACGGACCCGTCGGGCCACCATCACCGGGCGGGGTGACGCCATCGCACGAACCCGGCGGCATGCCGCTCGCGACCCACGCCGTGAAGGCGTCGATGCCACCCGGCGCAGGACGCGGGCTTCCTGGCGGCGGCATCGGCCGCGCGGAGTCCTTCATGCGGATCACCGCGCGCTCCGCGACGCTCATCGCCGGCGCGACACCGGAGACGGCCCGCAGATCGGCGAGCTTCGTGAGAGGAATCGGAGCGCCGCCGCGTGGCGGATTCGAGTGACAGCCCCAGCAAGTCGTCAACACGTTCGCGACCTCGCACGGGAACTCGGTGCTCGCGACCTGACCGTCGACTCCACCGCCGCCGCTGACGTCCGGCGCGCTGCCGTAGTAGCAACCCGCGAAGCTCGCGATCAGTGCGAGCGATGTGCACGCGCTCGTCACTGCCCGCCGAGCTTCTTGAAGGTGGCCAGGCCATCGGGCTTGAGGTCGTACGTGGGTGCGAGCTTGGAGTGGCAGGTCGCGCACTCGAGCCCCGCCTGCTTGGACTTCACGTCCTTCACCCACTTCTTCATGACGTCCTTCGCGCGCGGAGTTCCGCCTGCGGCACATGCGTCGGCGACGAGCCGGGTCTCGAACTTCGTGCGCTTGCACGGGTCCGCGCCGTACGCGGGTTCGCGAGGGAGCGCGGCAATGACGACCGCGGAGGCGAGCAGCGACAAAACGACGGTGGTCTTCATGGAATGCATGTACGGGCGCTGCTGATTCACAACAAGTTTCCCCCGGTCACGCCCGTGCCGCGATCCGACCAAACCTGTCTGATTACAAGCGACTAATCGCGTCACGCCCTGCGACGCGTCAAATCAAGAAAACTGCGTACGGTGCACGCTCCTGGGGAGGCGTGGGCGGGCGGAGCGGCGTATCCTGTCGCGGTCTGGAGGACGCATCTTGACCACCACCGAGCGAACTCCGTCGCGCACGCTGGAGCAGGCAACCATGCAGCTAGAAAGCGAAGCCGATCGCCAAGCCTTCCTCGCGAAAGCGGGCCGCACTCTGCTCTCGTCGCTCGACTACCGGGAGACGCTGCAGCGGCTCGCCGATCTGGCCGTGCCTGCCCTCGGTGACTGGTGTGCCGTGGACATGGTTCGTGAGGACGGCAGCTTTGCGCGGCTCGCGGTGGCGCACTCGGATCCTCACAAGGTGAAGCTCGCGCTCGACCTGTGGGATCGCTATCCGCCCAGCGCGACGGATCCCCACGGTCTGGCAAACGTGATCCGTACCGGCATCCCCGAGATGATCGCGGAGATTCCTGCCGAGTTGCTCGAAGCGAGCGCCAAGGATCCCGAGCATCTCGAGATCCTCAGGAGCCTCGGCCTCAAGGCGTACGTGGTGCTTCCGCTGACCGCGAAGGGCTCGGTGCTCGGCGCGCTCACGCTCGTTCAAGCGGAGTCCGGCCGCTCGTACCGCGAAGACGAGGTCCCCTTCGCGGCAGAGTTCGCGAGGCTCGCCGCGATTGCCGTCGATAACGCTCGACTGTTCGAGGGCCAGATCGAGGCGCGTGCACGCGCCGAGGCGAGCGAGGAGACGTTCCGCACCTTCATCGACAACCTCCCAGGTCTCGCGTGGACCGCGCTCGCAGACGGCCACATCGATTTCTACAATCGAGGCTGGTACGAGTACACCGGCACCACGTTCGAGGAGATGGAGGGCTGGGGCTGGGAGAAGGTCCACGACCCCGAGTTGCTGCCGAAGGTCACCGCTCGCTGGAAGCACTCCATCGAGACGGGCGAGCCATTCGAGATGGAGTTTCCGCTCGTCGGCGCGAACAAGTTGCCGCGCTGGTTTCTGACGCGCGTCAATCCGCTACGGGACAGGACGGGGAAGATCGTCCGCTGGTTCGGCACGAACACGGATATCGACGACATTCGCTCCGCGCGTGCGCTCGCTGAAGAGATGGCGAGACAGAGCCATGACACGGCGCGAGAGATCGGCGAGCTGCGTCGCCAGAAGGAACGAGCCGAGCAGCGGGTCGCTCAGCTCGAAGCGGAGCTCGCTACGCGAGGCTAGTGTCGCCGTCGGCTTCCATAGCGGCAGACAAGTTCCACGAGCTTGCGCTGACGAAGATGACTCGCATCCTCGGGGCGCAGCGGGCGAATCGGCTCATGCACCAGATCCTGGAGTCACTGGACATCCAGCTTCACGGTCCCGACGAGCTTCTTCGATTCGCCGCGGAGCTGTCGAAGCTCGCCGGCTTCGAGGGAGCGGTCGGTGCGATGTTGAGCGTGCAGGCGGTGATGAATGGTGCCAGCGCTGACGCCGAGCCCGATCCGCCCGACGACTGACGCGAAGGTCAGAACAGTCCGATCACCGTCATCACGATGAACGCGAGCAGCGCGCTAAGCGGCAAGGTCAACACCCAGGCGACCACGATGTTCGCGGCCACACCCCACCGCACGGCCGACAATCGCTTCGTGGCCCCGACACCCATGATCGCTGCGTTGATGCAATGGGTCGTCGAGACCGGAACGCCGACGCGACTCGCCGCGATGATCGTGATCGCGCCGGCGGTCTCCGCAGCGAAGCCCTGCAGCGGGGAGATGCGGATGATCTTGGTTCCCATCGTCTTGATGATCTTCTTCCCGCCGGCCATCGTGCCGGCCGCGATCGCCGCGGCGCAGATCCAGACGACCCACACCGGCACCTCGCCGGAACCGACGTCGGGCGCCATCCAGTCCGGCATGCCCGTGTGACCCGCGGTGACGAAGGCCACCAGCGCGAGGGTGATGATGCCCATCACCTTCTGCGCATCGTTCGACCCGTGCGAGAAGGCCATCATGCATGCCGAGACCAGCTGCATTCGGCGCGACGCCTTGTTCACGGTCACCGGGCGCATGTTGCGAACGAGCCACAGCAGCAGGATCATCACGATCATCGCCGCGACGAAGCCGATGGCAGGTGACACGACGAGCGGGATCAGCACCTTCCCGCCCAGAGTGCCCCAGTTGAATGCATCGACGCCGCCGTGCGCCACCACGGCGCCGGCGAGACCGCCGATCAGCGCGTGCGAAGAGCTTGAAGGGATGCCCTTCCACCACGTGATCAGGTTCCAGATCGTGGCGCCGATCAGCGCGGACAGCACGACGGTCTGCGTGACGATCGCCGGATCCGCAAAGCCCGTGGCGATCGTCTTCGCCACCGCGGTCCCGAGCAGCGCACCGATGAAGTTGAAGACCCCGGCCATGATGACGGCGGTGCGGATCGGCAGCACACCCGTCGACACGACGGTCGCGATCGCGTTGGCGGCATCGTGGAAGCCATTGATGAAGTCAAAGATGATCGCGGCAATGATTACCGCGATGAGCAGACTAACCATGCTTCACCGAGAGGTTGATCAGCCGCTCGGCGACGTCCTCGCACGAGTCGATCGCATTCTCGAGATCCTCGAGGACGCCCTTCTCGCGCAGCAACGCCTTGGCATCGATCTTGGGGTCGCGAAACAACTCGGAGACTGCAGCGCGGTAGACCTGATCGGCCTCCTTCTCGAGCGCCTTCATGCCCTTCACGGCGACAATGATCTCCCCGTACGCATGCTTGCGTAGCTTCGGCATTGCGGTCTTGAGCACCTCTGTACACCGCACGAGGATCGCCATCAGCTTCGTCATCGCTTCGCTCGGGCGGTCGACACCAAACAAGGCGCACGCACGGGCGGCTCCGTTCGTCAGATCGAGGATGTCGTCGATCGTCGTCGACACGCTGTGCAGATCTTCGCGGTCGATCGGTGTCACGAACGTGCGGGCCAGCGCCTCCTCCATCTCGTGGACGATGCTGTCGCCCTGATGCTCGAAGCCCTGCACGGCGTCGCGAACCGCCTGGCCGTTGCCTTCGACGAAGGTCGCCAGGGCGACCGCGCCGTCGTGCGCGACGACCGCCTGACGCTCGAGGAACGTATAGAAGTGATCTGCCTTGGGTACGAAGAACCGGATGACCGCTGCAAACCCCATGGACCACAAAAAGCTCAAACTTGTCACCGAGTCAATACGTAGACGCCATCAGAGTTCGCTAGGGCGGGCTCGCGGACCGCACGCGCACCGCACCTGCGCCGACCCAGGCGCTATGGTCCCGCCATGGCTCACGCTCCTGCTGGTGTACTCGTGAGGGCTTGCGCATGAGCGTCGTGGGCTGGCTCGACCGAGTCATCGGGTGGCTGAAGTGGCCGATCGCCTTCTTGAGCCTGGTCTTCTTGCCGGGCGTGGTCTACGCGCTTGGTTTCGTGGCGCGCGATCTCGTGCGTCGGCCGGGTGCGCTCGTCCCGTTGCTCGTCGGAGCCGCGGCGTTCGTGGCCATCTGGCTGGTCATGCTGCGACCGAAGACCTCGCGTCATCCCGTGGTCACGGTCCAGCACGAGCTGACCCATGCGTTGTTCGCGTTGATCTCGGGGCATCGCGTCACCGGGCTGAGTGCTTCGCTCCGCGGCGGTGGACACGTCGGCTACGCGGGAAAGGGAAACTGGCTGATCGCCATCGCACCGTTCGTCTTCCCGCTGTTCCCGCTGGTCGTCATGGTGCTCGCCTACTGGGTGCGTCATCCGCAGCTCATCTCCGGACTGCTCGGGTTCACGCTCGCGTGGAACGTGATCGGGAACTGGTCGAGCACCCACCGTCATCATGGCGATCACCGCGAGGCGGGGAGCATCTTCTCGTTCCTGTTCGTCACCGCCTCGAATCTGCTCGTGCTCGGCCTCGCGCTGAACTACGCGACGCAGGCGCACTCGCTCACCGGTCACCTGACTCACGTCCGCGGACCGACGACGGCGTTCTTCCACTGGCTCGTGAACCTGATCGCCCCGGGAGGCTGACCTCCACGGCGCGCTTCGATTCAGCTACCGACGGATCTGGAAGATCTTCATCGGCTTCTCTTTACCCTTGAGCGCAGCGTCGGGCAGCTGCTCGAGCGGGAACCGCCCGCCGAGCTGGTTCGCGGTCTCCTCGGACACGAGGATCTGGCCACCGGCGGCGATGCCGCAGAGCCGCGCGCTGATGTTCACCGTGTCACCGATGACGGTGTACGAGAGCGACTTCGAGCTGCCGACGTAGCCCGAGACGAGCGCGCCCGTGTGAATCCCGATGCCGGCCGTGAGCGGGATCGCACCGAACGATGCGCGGTGTGCGTTGAGCTGGTCGAGGACCTCCAGCTGTTCGATCGAGCACTGCACGCAGCGAACCGCATCGTCAGCATGAAAGGCCGGCGCGCCCCAGAACGCCATGATGCCGTCGCCCATGAACTTATCGAGCGTGCCTTCGTACTTGAAGATGCACTCGACCATGAGCTCGAAGTACTCGTTGAGCAGCTCGACCATCGCCTCGGCCGTGGTCGCCTCGCTCATGCGCGTGAAGCCACGAAGGTCGCTGTTGAAGACGGTGGCCCTCGGGACCTGGATGCCGCCCTTCTTGATGTCGAGCTTTCCGGAGATGACCTGCTCGGCGACGTTGGGCGAGAGCAGCCGCGAGAACCGATCGCGCGTCATGATCTCCTGCTGCACCTTGAGGCCAAGCATGGTGTTGGAGATCAGCATCGCGACCTGATTTCCGACCGCGGTCAGGAGCTCGAGGTCCTTTGCCTTGAACGAGGCGATTCGCTCGGAGTCGAGCCACAGCGCGCCGATGACCTCCTTCTCGTGAAGGAGCGGCACGACGATCGCGCTGGTGATGCGGTTCAGGAACATCGACTTGCCGCCGGCAAAGTCTGTCCCCGCATCGTGGGTCAAGACGCCCGCACGTTCCTTCGTGACGTGCGCGAGGATCGTCGACGAGACGTTGATCGGCACGTTCGCACCATCGCGGCGGCGGTGGGCGCGCGGCGTCAGGGTGCCGTCGGGCTCCTTGAGCAAGATCACGCCGCGGTCGGCATCGACGAACCGGAACAGGGCGACGAGGATCTTTGACAGCAGCGTGTCGAAGTCACGCTCGAGCCCGATCTCGCGGAGGAGCTCCCAGGTGATGCGCAGTCGCTCGTAGTCCAGGCGCAGCGCAGCGTTGTCGCGGGCGGCCTCGTCGAACGGCAAGAACTCCTTGCTCTGCACGGCCACCTGCTGCCCGATGGCGTGCTTCGAGTTGTCGAGGTTGACGAGGTGATCGTGCGCCGGGACCTCCACTGCCTCCGCGGTGCGCTTCTTGACCACCCACTGCGGCGCGCCGCCGCCCAGCGGCGCTCCGGTGGCGGGATCGAAGCTGCCGACGAACGGGTGATGGATCACGCCGGGTGACGGCGGCGGGGGCGCGAAGTGAAATGGCATGGTGCCGTCGTCGTACTGGAGTGCCGTGTTCCCGAGCCTGATCTCGTCCCCGTGCCTCAGGACACGCGAGCCGGCGACCCTCTCCCCGTTGACGTACGTGCCGTTCATGCTGCCGAGGTCGCGGAGCACCATCGACGGGCCCTGCTGCTCGATCACGCAGTGTTCTTTACTGACGATCGTGTCGAGCAGCTGGATCACGTTGTTCGGATGTCGACCGACACCCTGATGCGGCGCCAGCTCGACCGCCTGCCAGCCCTGCTCGGTGATGTAGACGATGCGCGGCATCCCCCCACCAGTGTATCGCGACTGCGATCAAAGGCGGCCCAGGTCGCGCTCGATCGCGTCGAAGGTCGTATCCACGTCCTTCGTATAGGCCGCCCAGGCTGCATCCGCGGGTGCCGGCATGTTGGCGAGGAGGGACGCGAGCTGGTCCCGCCGGGCCTTGAAACCCGCGGCCGCGTCCTTTGCTGCGGCGTCCGTCTTGGTCGCGAGATGGGCGAGCGCGGCATCGAGCTTCGCGAGACGCTCGGTCACGGCGGCGCGATAGGCCGTTCCGGCTTCCGCCAGGGTTCCCTGCGCGGAGCCGAGCTTCTCGCGCTCCGCAGCGAGCGCGGCTTGCTTGTCCGCGAGCTCCTGCTGCTGCTTGATCACCTCGCGCTTGCGCCGCTCCACCTCATCGGCGGTCGCCTCGATCTCACTGCGCTGTTCACTGACCGCGGACTGCGCCGCGCGCAGATCCTTGCCCGCCTGATCCGTGTCGGTCGAGTTGTCCTTGCTGCCGCATGCCGCGGTTACCAGTGCGACGAAGATGAGTACGTAGTTTGACGTGGTCATGCGCAACAGGAGCGTTGCAAGTGAGCGCCCAGATCGCAACGTCAAGAATTGCATTCCAGCGACCTCGGCCGCACGCACGATCGCCCGTCCCCTCGCCGATTCGGGCGCATTCGCCCCACGCTCGGGCGCGGCTCACGCCAACGCCATGACATTGCACGCGAGACGAGTGGGCTCGTTCGTGCAGAGGGGGCCAGCGGGCTCGTAGAGGTGCCCAGACTCATGACGATCAGGACAACGACCACGCGGGCACTGCTCGCACTGTTCCTCGGCACTGCGCTGGTTGGCGGATGCTCCAGCACGCGGCCGCCCACCGAAACGATGGAGGCCTCCGCGGCCTCGATCCGCGGAGCCGAACAAGCCGGCGCAGAGGACGTGCCGCGCGCCGCGCTCTACCTCCAGCTCGCCAACGAGCAATCGGCGAAGGCCAAGGTGCTCATCGCCTCCGGTGGCGAAGACAACATGCGAGCCGCCTCGAACCTCCTGATGCGCGCCGCCGCCGACGGTGATCTCGCGATCGCACTCGCGGACAGCGACAAGGATCGCGTTGCCGCCGAGCAAGCGCTCGCCGAGATCCGTACGTTCAAACAGCAGACCGAGTAGCGCAGGAGCTCCCATGACCAAACGAAATCTGATCGCCTGCGTGCTGGCCACGCTCGCCCTCGCCGCGTGCGGATCGTCCCCTTCTCGCGAGCTGATCGACGCGCGCGCGGCGTATGCCCGCGCAAGCTCGGGACCCGCGATGCAGTCGGTTCCCGCCGAGGTTCACAAGGCCAAGGTCTCTCTCGACAAGGCGGAGTCGGCCTTCTCCAGCGATTCCTCCAATCAACGCGACCTCGCGTATGTCGCCCAGCGCAGGGCGCAGCTCGCGGAGGCGCTCGCCAAGCAGGCCGAGCACAGCGCCCTGCGCGTCAACGCAGAAGCAAATCTGGTGTCCGCGAAGGATGCCGACGCCCGCGCCACGAAGAACGAGCTCAACAGGACGAAGTCCGACCTCGCCAGCGCGGAGACCACCGCCGCCGACGAGAAGCGTCGCGCAGCCGAGTCGGCAACGATGGCCGCGGACGCCAACGCGAAGGCGGCAGAGGCCGACCGGCGTGCTGCCGACTCCGACAGCAAGGTCAAGGCGATGCAGCTCGAGCTCGCGAAGTGGGCTGCGGTGAAGGAAGAGCCCCGTGGCGTGGTGATCACGTTGTCGGGCAGCGTGCTGTTCGCGTCCGACAAGGCGACGTTGCTGCCCGAAGCGCGCAACCGACTGACGCAGGTCACCGCTGCACTACTGGAGACCAAGGAACGTCGTCTCGACATCCGGGGCTACACCGACTCGCAGGGCAAGGACGCGTACAACATCGATCTGTCGCAGCGCCGCGCGGACGCCGTGCGTACGCACCTCATCGCCGGTGGCTATCCGCCGGACCTGATCGTCGCCCAGGGCTCTGGCAAAGCCTCGCCGATCGCAGACAATGCGACGGCCGAAGGACGCGCGAACAACCGCCGCGTCGAGATCATCATCGAGCCGAAGCGTCCCGGAAGCGCCCAGCGCTAGCCGCCCGCGGCGAGCGAATGCGCTCGCCGCCTAACCTGTGCGATGGTGCGAGGAAGATGACGACCGATCCGAACAACATCGTACCCCGCCCGGAACGGATCGAGACCGACGATAGCTTGCGCGCGGAGCGCGAGAAGACCGACGAGGAGCTCGGGCGCGTGACCGCGGCGCGTGACAGAGACGCCGACGAGGTCGTGGAGCTCGCGCGCGAACGCGCGGATGACCTGCTCGCGGTGGCCGAGAAGACGGCTGCCGCGAAGCTCCCGCGGGTCGACGCCGATGCTGGCGCTCGGGTGTCTGCACGCGCGTCCGCACAGGACGTCATCAACGCGGAGCGACTCGCCGCCGACGACAAGCTCGCGATCGAGCGAGCCGCGCTCGATCGGACTGCGACGCACATTCTTGCACAGGAGCGCGAGGAGACCGACGAACGGCTCGTGACCGAGCGCGATCGCGCCGACAAGGTGGTCGCCTCCCGCGACGACTTCATGGCGATCGTCAGTCACGACGTCCGCGGCATCCTCGGAGCGATCGCGATGAGCGCCGAGGTGCTCGCGAACCTGCCGGCGGACGGCGGCGCATCGGCCGTGCGTACGCAGAGCGAGGCCCAGCGAATCCGCCGACTCACGGCGCGGATGAACCGGCTGATCGGCGATCTCCTGGATGTGGTGAGCATGGAGACCGGCATGCTCCGCGTGCTTGCCACGGATCAGGATGCGACCCTTGTCGTGGTCGAGGCGATCGAGAGCTTTCAGCTCACCGCGGCATCGCAGAAGATCCACCTGACCTCGACGATCCCACCAGGCCCCCACCTCGCGAGCTTCGATCACGATCGCATTCTCCAGGTCCTGACGAACCTCGTCGGCAACGCGATGAAGTTCACGTCTCCGGGCGGCGCGATCTCGGTGCACCTAGGAGCCTGTAGAGCGTAGCGACGCTCTTGGTCGACGCGCGCATCGGCAG